>CAZGZH010000438.1:0-1915 GCA_964529645.1 uncultured Flavobacteriaceae bacterium | reverse complement strand
ATACAGATGTATTTTCCAACAGTATTACCTCTACAATCTATACACGCGTCGAAAACAGCTTTGGTTGTTTTAGAATCGCTCAAGTAAATTTACTAGCTTCTACAACACAAATTCCAGCTAATTTTCTTTACCCATTAGAAGTTTGTGACGATACTGTAGAAGACGGCATTGCTACATTTAATTTTGCTGATGCCACAACTGCTATTTTAAACCTTTTTCCAGCAGGACAAAATTTAACTGTTACTTATTATAGAAATACAGGAGACGCCTTAGCTGAAAAAAATGCGATAGACGGCACTAATTATACTAATGAAATTGCCTTTTCACAAAATATTGTGGTACGTGTTGAAAGTGTAGACAATAATGAATGTTTAGGCTTAGGAGCACACCTTTTACTCACTGTAAATCCATTGCCACAATTCGACTTATTAGAGAATCAGTTTGTATGCTTAAACGATTTACCTCTAACTGTAAGCATTACAAACCCCGCAGCTAATTACGATTATGTATGGCGCAATGCCAGTGGTGCAGTTATTGGCACCAATGCGCCAAAAGCAAGTATTACACAAGGAGGCGTTTATACTGTAACCGCCACAACTACAGATGGTACACTTTGTAGTAAAACAAAAAGTATTACTATAAACGAGAGTATTACTGCCAGCATAGAAAATTTAAATATTGTAGATGACTCTGATAATAATATAATTGATGTAGATATTACAGGCACTGGTATTTACGAAATAGCATTAGACAATTTAAATGATTTTGTCCCTTTTACGCCCCTGAGTTCACTTCCAGGACGTACCCATAGATTTTCTAATGTTGTCGCTGGCATTCATACAGTTTATATCCGCGATAAAAATGGCTGTGGTTTAACTATAAAGCAAGCTGTAGTCATTGGTTTTCCACGATTTTTAACACCTAATGGCGATGGTATAAACGACACTTGGAACGTTGCAGGCGCTAGTTTACAACCCAATTCTTTAGTTTATATTTTTGATAGGTTTGGTAAACTGATTGCTAAAATAGATCCTACTGGCCCCGGTTGGGATGGCACTTTTAACGGCAGTAAATTACCAACATCAGACTATTGGTTTACAGCACGTTTACAAGACGGTCGCCTAAGGAAAGGGCATTTTAGTTTGGTTAGAAGGTAATTTAAAGCGCTCTTTCTAAATACAAATAAACATAATAGCAATGCTTAATACTGAATTGGTGAAAAAACTATTTTCTATTTACATAATTGTTTTTGTTCTTATTTTAAGTAGTTGTACGCCAAAACCACCTCAAGAACAAGGGGCTTTTAAAGATTCAGATTTAGTAGAGCTCGTCAAATTAGATAGTACATTTAAGCTTGATATTCGCTATGCTACTACTAATAATTTTGTAAGAAAACCAGTCTATAAAGAAGCGCGCGCCTTTTTACAAAGACCTGCGGCAGTTGCTTTGGTTGCAGTGAATAAAGCGTTTAAAAAGCTAGGTTATAAACTTTTAATTTTTGACGGTTACCGTCCTTGGCGTGTCACCAAATTATTTTGGGATATTACCCAAAAGACAAAAAAAAGTTTGTGACCAATCCTAAAAATGGTTCAAGACACAATCGCGGTTGTGCTATAGATTTAAGTTTGTACAATATCGCTACAGGAAAAGAAGTTCAAATGACGGGTGACTACGATGAAATGACCGAGCGTTCCTATCCTAATTATACAGGTGGTACTACCGAGCAACGCCAAATAAGAGACTTATTGAGAAGTGAAATGGAAGCCCATGGTTTTACTGTTTACGAATTCGAATGGTGGCATTTTGACTATAAAGATTGGCGTTCTTACCGCATTGAAGACATCCCTTTTAAATATATAAAATAATTGGCTTCTTTGGCTTCTTTTTATTCAATACATTTGCCGAATGTCCTTTA
>CAZGZH010000437.1:0-1934 GCA_964529645.1 uncultured Flavobacteriaceae bacterium | reverse complement strand
ATTGCTGAATTAGGTTTCTTTGGCGTTGTAGTATAAACACGTACACAAACTCCTCTCTTCTGAGGACAAGAATCTAATGCCGGAGCTTTACTTTTTCCGATAATTCTTTTTCTTCCTTTTCTTACTAATTGTTGAATTGTAGGCATATCTGCTGAAATATATTATATTAAATTTGGCTTGCAAAGGTAGAATTAATTTTTTTTAATGCAATACTTTTCTGTAAATATTTATTTATTTTTTTAAAAAAAATTTATTTCTGTACTTTTTGTAAAGTACCCTTTAAACAAACTTTGAAAATTTATTTAAAAATTGACCGCGAAATTATATTATTATTTTAAACCAATGCTGTCCTAAATAAATTTAAAATCAATGCTGTCCTAAATAAATTTAAAATAATACAAAATTAACTATTTTACTGCTAAAGCAAAGCTGAATTTATAAATTTGGGAAAAGAACCCCTTGTTTTAATTTCTCCGGAGGTTTTCCCATATGATTTTTAAAAGGATTATCGATCCATTTCTGTAATTCTATTTTAACAAATAAATTCAGTCTCATAAATGAAACTAAATTGGACAAGTGCCACTTGTATTCTGCAATTTGTTTCAAGAATTTCAATATCAGTATTGTAATCATTGCAGACCAAATTTGTATCATTACGGCATTTTCGGAGGTTCCGATAAATGATTTAATATGAAGCAACTGTTTTATTTCCCTGAAAAAGATTTCAATCTGCCATCTGCTTTTGTAAAGATCGGATATTGTATTTGCCGTCCATTTAAAATTGTTGGTTATTAACTCTATAACTTGGCTGTTCTTTTCATCCCATACTGAGACGCGTCTTAATTTGCCGTGATATTTCTTCCTGCTGCTTTCTTTTTCTAATTCAATTTTTTCATCTTTCAGTATATGTTGATGTCTGTTTTCGGGTAAATTAAACTCTTTAATCGTAAGGAATTTCAAATTTTCTTTATGTCTTATTACGAAAAATACTGAGTTGCTGTCCCAAATATTTAACAATGAGAAATCATTATAAAACCGGTCTGCAACTATAACACTGTTTTTTATCAAAGGAATATCGTATGCGCCTTTATTATCGGCAGTTTTGCCGTCCGTAATGTTCAAATAAGCAGGTAAATTTCCGTCGTAATCAAGCAATGTATGAAGTTTTACGGCTCCTTTTGCGGTTTTATATTTTGCCCAATCAAACAAACTTAGGCACAAACTTATTGTGCTTGAATCCAAAAGGAATATTTTTGATTTTATTCGGAACTTCTTTTGCTTAAATTTTGCCTGCTGTCCTAAATGTTCTGATAATTTATAGTAATAATCTCGGAAAAGTTCCCAATTCCGGTTTTTATTTTGATAGCTGATACTTGATTTGGAGGGTGCTTTTTGTATCCCGAGATGATTTAAATTTCCTGTTGCACTGCGAAGTCCGTTGCTGATGTCCCGTAAAGAACGACTACCGGCGAATTGTGCGAAAAGCATTGTAATTAGATGTGTCCACGAATTAAAACCTTTTTGGTGTTTGTCGGTTTGTTTGTTTTTGATTATTTTTTTGAAGCTGTTTTTATCTAATTTTGAGATAATTTGAGAAAACAATGTTATATTTACCATGTGAGAAGTTTTTTTTGTTTGGCAACTCAAAGATAATTGAGATACTTGAAATTCTTCTCACTTTTTTAATTATTTTGGACGCTATTGATAAAGAACCTTTAATCATCTAAGCTATTTTTAAACCATCTTAAAGGATGACAAAGCAGCTCAAATTTAGTATCAGTAATTAAATCAGGATTTTTCATCCAGACAGGGAAGTATGTATCGGAAACATACCCCATTTCGTTGAAAAATCTTGTATTATAAGTGTCGTACAAATATATTGTTGAATCGTGAACAATATCTAAATCCAATATTAATGCATTATTAACAACTTT
>CAZGZH010000436.1:0-1936 GCA_964529645.1 uncultured Flavobacteriaceae bacterium | reverse complement strand
AGAAATGGTTACTGCCGTTACGGGTATAAAAATAGATAGTTTCATTTCAATTGACTTCGTTGGTTTTAAAAGAGCGATTGGTTACGTATTCGAAGGTATTGATGTTGATGTCCCAGAAACTCTAGATGATCCTTGGTACCCAATTAGTGGTAAAGAACAAGAAACGTGTGGCAAAGATCCAAATGAGGTTTCAAGTTTAACTGCTCAATATAGTGGCTTTGAATTAGAGAAACAATTCGAATGCAGGTATGATCATATTCATTTTGACAAAGGAATAAATCATATGGAAGGTGGCGATGCTTTAGCATATGTTAGATCACGCCATGGATCTGTAGGAGGTGATTTTTCTAGAAGCCAAAGACAACAGGCTCTTTTAATTGCTATTAAAAACAAACTTTTTGAATTAAAAACACTTGAAAATATTCCAAAATTCTTTGAACAAATGATTGTCCATACTGATACAAATTTAAATGTTGAGTCAATTATAAAACTAGCCCCTTTATTGACTAAAACAAAAGATTTTGAAATCAAAAATATTACCCTTAGTACTGGTAATGTTTTTACTTCCTCCAAATCAAATTCTGGACAATATATTATTGTTCCAAAATCTGGAGATAATAATTGGACCGAAGTAAATAACTATGTTAAATCTGAGTTAGAAAAATAGGTTAATTATTTTTAACCAGCGCCTCCGCCACCTCCACCTCCGCCTCCGCCTCCGCCACCAGAAAATCCTCCAGAAGATCCAGAGCCAGACGCGCCATAACTTTGAGCTATTGAATGGTTTATATTATTTATTGAAGATGTGATTTCACTTATTGTCGTAGACAAATTATTAAAATCAGCCATAGTTCCATTTGTCAAAGCACTACTTCCCCAATAAGTAGAAACCATTGCTGCTTCAGAACTAGAAAATTTAATAGGTAGCTGCGATAGTGCCTTTGCAGAAACTCCTAGGGCTGTGCCGTAAACTAAATATTTTTCCCAAATTATAATTGAATCAATTGGATATTTAGCAGTCTGCTTATAATCTTTCATATGTTTTCTAAAAGCAATCCATTCAGCCGCTTCTTTACTTCCTTTTAAAGTTCTTTTTTCTCCCAAGCCATTAAGAATTATTACCACAATCCATAATCCAATTCCTATAAAATTACTCAAAAAACCAAAAACTATAACAATACTAAAATTAGTTGCTGGAGAATATGCTGTAACAAACATTGGAATTATAAAGATAGATACTATAAATTCCAAAAAAACAAAGAAACTTATCCAACCAATGTTAACTTTATTGTTATGTGAAAATTCATCAAGATATTTGTCTGATAAATTTTTATCTAAAGTAACTTTTTCAAATTCTTTAAAGAATTTTTGACTCTCATGCTGATGGTTTTTTGACCAAGCAACAATATCATCTAAAGCTATTAATTCCTTTTCTTTTCCAGTAATCTCAAACTTCTTTAGACCAACTTTTTTTAATAAAAAATCCATTACTTCTTGCTGGATCGTAGATAATTTTTTAGTTGGTTTAATTGAGTATGATGATTCAAAATTTTGTGGTTCTAAATAATATTTATATTTTTTAGAAAAAAAGCCCTGTTTATTATCGCTCCTAACAAACTTAAAATATCTATCTTTAACCAAAGAAAGAATTGTAGCTGTAAATGATCTTGGAGAAAGTTTTTTTTGAACATTAATCAGCTGCTCAATTTGAGCTGGATTAATATCGCTAGGTGGTTCCCAAAGTGTCCCAGTAATATTAGCCCTAGGAAGTTTGTTTTCTTTTCCGTGCTTCAAAAAAAACTTGAACTGCTTAATAAATTGCCAAACAATAAAAATCAAAATTATTAATATTGTTATCAAAAGTACTTTTTTAATTAACTCACCTTCTTTTTTAGTATTAATAGTGTCAGCAATATAACTATCTTCTTGTCTTTGT
>CAZGZH010000435.1:0-1943 GCA_964529645.1 uncultured Flavobacteriaceae bacterium | reverse complement strand
CTCTTCCCAACCAAACCACGTATCATCGCCTTTAATAGGAACAGGATAAAAAACAACTTCTACAGCAATTAACAAGTGTAATACTATTGCAAAAACAATATTTTTTTTAAGCCATTTACCTGAAATATAGATACTTGTAAAAATTATTCCTGTAATATAACCCGGCATAAGCCAGTTAATTTTAACCCAATAAAAAAGTGAAATGGCAAAAAAACCTAAAAAAGTAGGGAGAAAAAACGACAATAAAAAAAGCTTTTTGCCTTCTGGGAAACGCCATTTTAAGAGGTACTTTTTAATTGTTTTAAAGCTCAAAATCGCCATAAAAATAAATAGCGGCGGTAGTAAAATAAACATTTGATGCCCTATGGTGCCAAGTGTTGACACAGGGTTGAATCCGAAAGACTTTTTGTTTTCGACGCGCTCATTGACTTGAAAAATAAATGAGACAAAATCGTGTTGATAATTCCAATAGAAAACAGGAAACGTCAAAAGTGTCGATAAAATCATAGTCCCTATAAAACCTTTAGACCAAAGGAGTTTGCGGTATTTATTAGAGAGTGTTAAAAAACTAATGAGCCCAAATTGTAAAAAGATGGCGGTGTATTTACTGTCAAAAGCCAAGCCTATAAAAAGACCTGCCCATAACCATTGACTCTTTTTTTCTAAAAATATAGCTTTGTATAAGGCAATAAGAGATAACGTCCAGAATAATAAAAGCGGAATATCTGGTGTTGTCATTACAGAGATTATAGACACTAAAACACTGGTTCCTAAAAGGGCAAAAGCGCTATTTTGTTTCTTTTTTGTCAAGAACAAGCCTGCTAAATTGTAAAAAGCAATAAGTGTAAAAGAGGTAATTATAAAATCGGTTAATTTTATAACAACTGGTGTCGCGCCAAAAAGATCTGTCATAAGTCTTACGGCGTACCCAATCATACCAGGATGATCTAAATACGAAATGGCTAAATGTTGTCCGTAAAAATAATAATAACTGTCTTGTGGCATTAATCCCGAAAAGGGGATAAGTACCAACCTGAATAGTTGAAAAGCGACAACTAAAGCAACAAGCGGCTGATTTTTAATTAATTTTTTCACGTCTTAAAAATAGAGTATTCCAGAAATTCCAACTGTCTTTTCTTTAAATGATGGTACAAATATAGAAGTAATTTTTGTCTCTTTTTTACGCGTTTCCTGACGCTTATTTTGGATTTTATAAAATATATCTGTTACCAACATACCAACACCCGCACCAACCAAAACATCAGAAACCCAGTGTTTGTTGTTAAGTACTCTAAAAGTACCCGTAGTTGTGGCAAACAAATAACCACTGTAACTCAAAACAGGATGGCTGTCTTTTAACTCGTGTCGCAAAATACCTGCCATGGCAAAAGCTTGCGAGGTGTGTCCCGAAGGAAACGAATTTTTACTACCATTAGGGCGTGTTTCGTTAGTTGTTATTTTAAGCGTTTTAACGATAACATAATTAGTGGCAGTTATCAATACAATATTTTTGGCTTGGGTTTTAATATTGTTGGCCGTTTTTAAGCCTAAAACATCGGCAAAACCTAAGACGCCAATAGGTGCAAACTGTAAAACATCATCGACGCGTGTACTAAAGTTTAGCCCGTTTTGTATGTTGTTTTGTAATTGTACTTTTCCTAAACTGCCTTTGGCGTAATTGACATAAATACCTGTGCCAATAAGAGATAAGGGTATAATTTCTTTTTTAAAAAAAATCTTTTTTGAAGTGTTGACACTATCCTTTTGACCATAAGAGATACTGAAGATACAAAAACTTAAGCTCAGTAAAATATACTTTTTAATCATCTAACAAATGGGGTTTTAATTGCTGTGTTTTTTCGAGGGATTTTTCATGACGCCACGCATCAATTTTTTTAAAGTTACCCGATAAAAGTACTTCTGGAACCGCTAAACCTTTGTAC
>CAZGZH010000434.1:0-1947 GCA_964529645.1 uncultured Flavobacteriaceae bacterium | reverse complement strand
TTGTTGCCTTTGCTCACTTATTTTTCTGACGCCGATTTGTCAAATCTCAACAGCCAAGAGGATTTGGTGTATTTTAGCCTTCCTATTGTTAAAATGATGAGTTTTCCTTTTACTTGGGTTTGGCCATTGACAATTGTAGCATTCTTAATTTTTATTTTGTTGTGCCTTTATGGTCTCATGCAAGGGCGCTTGAGTTTAAAAGGGATAGGTATAGGTTTTCTACCACTCCTTTTATCGCTAGTCACATCGGTGCTTGTAGCTATTTTTGGATGGAAATTAATACTACTCATTCACCCACAATATAACGACATTTTACACGGTTTTACCTATAACGGTTACGACTATATTGCCGCTTTTGTAGCACTCAGTTTTGCCCTAACTTATTTTATTTATAATAGGTTTAAAAAGAAATCGACACTAGATTTAAGGGTTGCGCCACTGTTTTTGTGGCTTGTTATCAATGTTTTAATCGCCATATACTTAAAAGGAAGCGGCTTTTTTATCATGCCTGTTTACTGCGCTTTAAGCGGATTAGCAATAGCTTTATTTTCTAAAGACAAAACCAAAAGTCATATTTTGTCAAACAGTTTATTAGCCTTGCCTTTACTCATAATTTTTGCACCTTTGGTAAAAATGTTTCCGGTAGGATTAGGACTTAAAAACCTCTTTATAAGCGCCCTTTTTGTGGTTTTAATAATGGGCTTATTGGTTCCTATTTTGATGAAATTTAGAACCAAGCGCTTTTTGGTTTATGTGGGCTTTTTAATCTGTATTATCTTTTTTGTAAAAGCAGCTTTGCATGCGGGTTACACACTTGATAGAAAAAAACCAAATAGCATTTTATACATGTATGACGCTGATGCTCAAAAAGCGTATTGGGCAACCTATAATTATAAACTCGATGTTTTTACAAAACAATTTTTGGGAGACAATCCTGTAAAAGGGGGCGTAGATGGTAAAGTAGCCGCTAGTAAATATGGCACCAGTATAGCTTGGCACACGCCTGCAAAAAAGATTGATTTAGCTTTACCTTTAGTTGTCGATTCTATTGATAGCGCCACAAATTATTACAGATTTAGTATCACACCACAGCGCTATGCTAATCGTATTGAATTAAAAGCAAACACTAATTTACATTTTAAAGATTTTATTTTAAACGGACAAGCCTTCAGTAAGCAAAAAGAGGACAATTATGTAATGGGTACTGAAAAAAGAAAACACCTTTTGAGCTATTATTTTACCAAACCCAACGAAACGTTGACATTAGAATTTACCTTAGAAAAAGGCGAAAAACCCGATATAACTATGTATGTGGCTTCGTACGATTTGTTTAGCAATCCTAATTTTAACATCACACCGCGAACAGAAATTATGATGCCTACACCTTTTGTTTTAAACGACGCCATTGTCATAAAAAAACGCTTGTTAGAATAAGAGAAAGACTTACTTTTACAGCGACTAATTTAACCTAAAATGACGATGCTTAATAAAGTCATAAGTAGCCTAGCTTCTGTGTTTTATTATGGGGCTTATTTAATAACAATACTTGTTTTTCACCCCTTACAATGGCTGAGCCTTAATGTATTTGGCTATAAAGCGCACAAAATAACAGTAGACTATTTAAGTTTGTTTTTAATGCGTTGTTTGTGGTTTTTAGGCACATCAGTCAAGTTTAAAAAGCGATACAAAATACCAAAAGGCAAGCCCATAATTATTGTGTCAAACCATCAAAGCACACAAGATATTGCCCCTTTAATGTGGTGTTTTAGAGCGAATCATCCAAAATATGTCGCCAAAAAAGAGTTGGAAAGAGGGATCCCTAGTTTGTCGTTTAATTTACGTCATGGCGGATCGGTTTTAATCAATCGTAACAACCCAAAACAAGCCATTACAGCGCTAAAGAATTTTGCTAGTTACATTGCGAAAAACAATTATGCAGCTATTATT
>CAZGZH010000433.1:0-1953 GCA_964529645.1 uncultured Flavobacteriaceae bacterium | reverse complement strand
AAATTTGTTTTCATATAAATTGACTTTTATGGTCAACCTATAGCAGGGACGTACACTAAGCCGACAACTGATTACTGCCAACTGAATCATTCCACCCAATCTGCCACAAACAAATTAGTATCGTGCGTACCGTTATTATTACGGTTAGAAGAGAAAACCAGTTTTGTACCATCGGGTGAAAACATTGGGAAGGCGTCAAAAACTTTGTCGTAAGTAATTTGTTCGAGCTCCGTACCGTCAACATTTATCATAAATAAATTAAAACTCCTTTTGGTTTTATGATTTGATGAAAAGATGACTTTCTTACCTGAAGGACTAAAAAACGGTGCCCAATTGGCATTACCTAAATGGGTTATTTGTTTTAAATCAGACCCATCTACGTTACACACAAACAACTCCATATTGGTGGGCATCACCACACCTTGTGCTAATAAACCTTTGTACTCTTTAATGGCTTGGGGTGTTTTAGGACGTGAAGCGCGAAAAATTAATTTGGTGCCATCGGGCGAGAAAAAAGCACCGCCGTCATAACCTAGTTCATTGGTTACTTGCTTAACATCTGTACCATCAATATTCATGGTGTATAATTCCAAATCGCCTGAACGCATAGATGTAAAAACAATTTTATCGCCTTTGGGCGACACCGTAGGCTCGGCATCGTAACCGGGTGTATGGGTTAATTGCTTGAGTTGTTTACCTGTTTTATCGGCTACAAAAATGTCAAAACTACTGTAAACAGGCCAAATATATTTATTGTCGTAATCTTCTTTTTTAGGTACTGGTGGACAACTTGTAGCTACTTTATAAGTTGAGGCATATATAAAAGTAGAATCTCCTGGCATAAAGTAGCTACAAGTAGTACGTCCTTGCCCATTGCTAATCATTTTTGGAATAGCCCCTTTGCTTAAATCATCAGTTATTGACATGGTGAAAATTTGGTCACAAAAGGTGCCCCATTTTTTATTGGTTGCCTGAAAAACCAAGGCATTGCCTTTGCTATTCCAATAAGCTTCGGCATTATCGCCCCCAAAAGTTAGTTGTCTTACATTTTTTAAATGACGCTCTTGCGGATAGTGCTTTAAATTGACAATTTTTGTCGCCCCAGATGTGGCATTGGCTTTCTTTTTATCAGATTTATTTTGACAGCTCGCCACTAATACGGCAAGGGTTAATAATATAATTCGGTTCATACCTCTAATTTATAAGACACCAAAAATAAGCCGATATTCAAATAAAAAATAGCGCATAAAGGACTAAAAGTAACGCTTAACAAACTACATATTTCAAAAAAAAACAAAACCCAAAAGATAATTTTAAATAAGACCAAAATGTCATCCTGAGCGTAGTAGAAGAAAAAATAATGCATTTTAAATCTCATATTTCGAATGTTTAATACATAATTAGATACTTTTGCAACCTGATTATGGTAAAAATAGGCAACATAGAATTAGGCGACTTTCCGTTATTACTAGCTCCAATGGAAGATGTAAGCGACCCGCCTTTTAGAGCCCTCTGTAAAGAACAAGGTGCTGATGTTGTTTTTACTGAGTTTATTTCGTCCGAAGGACTTATTCGCGATGCGGCTAAAAGTGTTCAGAAGTTAGATATTTACGAAAAAGAACGCCCCGTAGGTATTCAGATTTTTGGGGCTAATTTAGCGTCGATGTTGCGCACCGTTGAAATTGTAGAACAATCTAAGCCCGATATTATCGATATTAACTTTGGTTGCCCCGTTAAAAAAGTGGTAAGTAAAGGTGCCGGTGCCGGTATTTTAAAAGATATCGACTTAATGGAAAAACTGACCCGTGAAATGGTAAAACACACCCACCTCCCCATTACCATAAAAACCCGTTTGGGTTGGGATGCTGATTCTATTAAAATTGTAGAAGTGGCCGAACGCCTACAAGATGCGGGTGCTAAAGCTATTTCAATTCACGGACGTACACGTGCACA
>CAZGZH010000432.1:0-1954 GCA_964529645.1 uncultured Flavobacteriaceae bacterium | reverse complement strand
AGTCCAAGGGCTATTAGAGTCGACATCGCGCACAAGTTCATTGTTTATTGCAAAAACCCCTCTAATTGAAGGCGAAAATTTAAAGAAGAAAAAATACATATCAACACCAAACCCAACTTCGTACATAAAGTTATTTTTGGTCATTCTAAAAACCCTTTGCGAGTTGTCTTCGCTACTGTCTTGATTGCTAGAAAAATTAAAATCGTACGACACGCCTGCTAATAAATAAGGCCTTACATTATTGATGCGATTTGAGCTAAATTTTAGCAGTAAAGGCACATGAAGATAGGTGCTAGATACATCTCTAACACTGTCTCGTGCTGTGAGAATATTGGTAAAATAAAGCGTTTTTACGTTATGCGTTATACCGGGCTCTAAGCGTACATTTAGGTTGTCGAAAATACGTAAATCGCCAACAAGACCTATATTAAACCCCGTTTCATCTTTTACATCTATAAATATATTTGGTTTTTTATAGTCTAATTTTAATGACTTCTGATTGACACCTAGATAAAAACCAAAATGAACACGGTGCTTGTCAAAAGTAGGTAAGTAGCGTAGCTTATCTATGCGTTGTGCAAAAACAGCAGTATTAAAAAGCAAGACTAAACCAAAAACAAACAGAAATCTATTTTTCATAAAGCTTATTATTTTGAAGCGGCATAAATTGTTGCTATACCAAACGACACGGTCTTGTTACGTATTGTGGTAAACCCTGTTTTTTTTAAAATTGTACTAAAAGCGTCACCATAAGGAAATGCTGCAACAGATTCGGGTAAATAAGTGTAAGCCGATTCATCTTTAGAAATAAGTTTACCAAATAAAGGTAAAATATAACGTGAGTAAAAACCATAAAGTGGTTTCATAATAAAACCTTGAGGTTGCGAAAATTCTAAAATAGCCAAAGTGCCATGAGGTTTTAATACACGTAAAATTTCGCTTAAGCCTTTGTCTAGATTCTCAAAATTCCGTACGCCAAAAGCCACTGTAATAGCATCAAAACTATTATCGTTAAAAGGCAAATTTTCAGAATCGCCTTGCGTCATTGTAATGCAATTGTTTAAATTTTTAGCAGTTACTTTTTGTATGCCTACATCTAACATTCCCTGACTCAAATCTAAACCCACAATTTTTTTTACGGGTAATTTCTGTGCCATCATTATGGCTAAATCACCTGTTCCTGTAGCAATATCTAAAATTGTATCGGGATTTTGACGCCCTATAATTTTAACCACTTTTTTACGCCAACCCACATCAATTCCAAAAGAAAGAAAATGATTTAGAAAATCATATTTTTCAGAAATAGCGTCAAACATTTGAGCAACTTGTGCTTTTTTACTCAAATCAGAATCTTTATATGGTTTAACTTTTGTGCCCATTATTAAAATGTAAAAATTTGTGCAAATATACACAATCAAAAATCATAAAAAGGAATTCAAAACACGTGTTTCTCTAAAAAAGTGCTCATAAACTTGACAAGCCCTATGTCAATATTGTATATTTGCGGGCTTTTAATAATTTAGTATATAAGTACTAAGTAATTTGAACGGAGTTTTAAAGGTAACTCTATTAAAACAGTTAGAATTTTGAAAATGAAATTATCCCAATTTAATTTTGAATTACCAGGCGATTTACTAGCCGAGTATCCATCAGAACAACGTGACGAAGCACGTTTAATGGTAATCAATAGAAAAGAAGAAACAATAGAACACAAGTTGTTTAAAGACTTGATAGATTATTTTGACGAAGGAGACGTCATGGTATTGAATAATACCAAAGTTTTTCCAGCGCGTCTTTTTGGAAATAAAGAAAAAACGGGTGCTAGAATAGAAGTATTTCTTTTAAGAGAATTAAACGAAGAAAGTCGTCTGTGGGATGTTTTGGTAGACCCTGCGCGTAAAATCCGTATTGGTAATAAATTATTTTTTGGCGACGTCGTTATTTTGGTGGCAGG
>CAZGZH010000431.1:0-1958 GCA_964529645.1 uncultured Flavobacteriaceae bacterium | reverse complement strand
CGGGCGTTACGAGTAGGCATTACACAATCGAACATATCAATGCCCAAAGCAATATTTTCTAAAATATTTATGGGTGTACCAACCCCCATTAAATATCGGGGTTTGTCTTTTGGGAGGATATCGCAAACCAAATCGGTCATTTCATACATTTCTTCGGCGGGCTCCCCTACAGATAAACCGCCAATGGCATTCCCTTGGGCGCCAATATTAGCAATATATTCGGCTGATTGTGTGCGTAAATCTTTATAAGTACTGCCTTGAACAATTGGAAATAATGTTTGCGAATGGCCGTACTTTTCGGGTACTTTTTTAAGATGATTAACACATCTATCTAACCAACGATGCGTCATATGCATAGAGTTTTTTGCATATTTATAATCGCAAGGATAGGGTGTACACTCGTCAAAAGCCATTATAATATCAGCCCCAATACTGCGCTGAATTTCCATCACTTTTTCAGGCGAAAAAACGTGATAAGAACCATCAATATGCGATTTAAACTTAACGCCTTCTTCTTTTATTTTTCGGCTAGCCGATAAACTATACACCTGGTAACCACCGCTATCCGTCAAGATATTGCTATCCCAATTCATAAACTTATGTAAACCGCCGGCTTGTTCTAAAATAGGTGTTTTAGGACGTAAGTATAAATGATAAGTATTCCCTAATATAACTTGAGCTTTGATGTCATTTTTAAGTTCGGGTTGGTGGACACCTTTTACTGAGGCTACTGTACCCACAGGCATAAAGATTGGCGTTTGAATAATGCCGTGATCTGTAGTTATAAGGCCTGCTCTGGCTTTGGTCTGTATGTCGGTGGCTTTTAATTCAAAATTCATAAGCTTATAAATAACGTTCGCGTCCCAAATGTTGTCGGGAGCACACGGACTGACAAAAGTAATAACTAAACATTAAATCTAAAGTTCATAATATCGCCGTCTTCTACAACATATTCCTTACCCTCTACACCTAATTTACCCGCTTCTCGGACTTTCAATTCAGAGCCAAAAGATATAAAATCTTTGTACTTCATCACTTCGGCACGGATAAACCCGCGTTCAAAATCGGTATGAATAACCCCTGCAGCTTGTGGCGCTGTATCACCAATATTTATGGTCCAAGCACGGACTTCTTTAACACCTGCTGTAAAATAGGTTTGCAGATTTAATAATTTATATGCTGCACGAATTAGTTTTGACGCTCCCGCTTCTTTTAAACCTAAATCTTCTAAAAACATTTCACGTTCTTCAAAGGTGTCTAATTCTGTAATATCGGCTTCTGTGGCTACAGCCAAAATTATCACCTCGGCATCTTCATTTTTAACAGCTTCCTGTACTTGTTTTACATAATTATTACCATCTTTAGCCGAAGCCTCATCAACATTACAGACGTATAAAACAGGTTTATCTGTCAATAATTGCAAAGGCTTTATAAATTCTAATCTATCACTTTCGTCTAGATTAATAGCTCTTACAGATGTAGCACTTTCTAATCCTGTTTTAACCTGCTCTAAAACAACTAATTCTTTTTGTGCCATTTTATCGCCTGTTCTAGCCGCTTTTTTAACACGTTCTAGCCGCTTTTCAAGACTTTCTAAATCTTTGAGTTGCAATTCAAAATCAATGGTTTCTTTATCTCTTACAGGATTTACACTGGCATCTACATGGATAATATTATCGTTATCAAAACAACGCAAAACATGAATAATAGCATCTGTCTCGCGAATATTTGCCAAAAATTTATTTCCCAATCCTTCTCCTTTACTAGCGCCTTTTACCAAACCTGCAATATCAACTATTTCAACTGTTGCAGGCATAACGCGTTCTGGATTTACAATAGCTTCTAATTTTTGAAGTCTTAAATCTGGTACATTAACGACACCAATATTGTGTTCTATTTTACAAAAAGTAAAATATGGATTTTGGTCGTTAGCATTTTAGAAACATATAAATAAAGGA
>CAZGZH010000430.1:0-1966 GCA_964529645.1 uncultured Flavobacteriaceae bacterium | reverse complement strand
AAACAATTTTCCCCTTTTTTCCGATAGCTTTTTCAATGGCGTGTACATAATCCATCAATTGCACCGGACTGTTATTACCAATATTAAATAATTGATAAGGAGCTGAACTCATTGACGGATCTGGATGCTTTGCGTCAAATTTAGGGTTATTCGGTTTTGGTGCTAATGGCAACAAGCGTTTAATGCTTTCTACGATATCATCCACGTAAGTGAAATCACGACTCATATTACCGTGATTAAACACTTCAAAAGGTTTGTCTTCTACAATAGCTTTTGTAAAAATAGCCAAAGCCATATCGGGGCGCCCCCAAGGGCCATAAACGGTAAAAAAGCGTAAGCCCGTAGCTGGAATTTTAAAAAGATGAGCATATGAATGTGCCATCATTTCGTTAGCCTTTTTACTGGCAGCATACATGGCTAACGGGTGATCGGTATGGCTATTGACTTTAAAAGGAATTTCTTCACTCAACCCATATACAGAACTCGATGACGCAAAAACCAAATGTTTAACTGGATAAGCCCGACACGATTCTAATATATTTAAAAATCCGGTGATGTTACTCTCGACATAAGCATGGGGGTTGATTAACGAATAGCGCACACCTGCCTGTGCGGCTAAGTTCATTACATAATCAAATTTCTCTTTTTTAAACAGCGCTTTAAGATTTTCTAAATCTTGTAAATCGAGTTTTATAAAACGAATATCACCATCTATGGGGTTATTGTATTCAATCTTAGAAGTGTCTATATTTAAATTTCCTAGGCGTGCTAATTTTAAATTAGGATCGTAATAATCATTAATAATGTCTAGCCCAACTACTTGATAGTTATTTTTTATCAATAATTTAGAGAGGTGAAAGCCTATAAATCCGGCGGCTCCTGTAATGAGTATTTTTGGCATATTTTTTAAAGTCTTTTATCTGATTTTTCTTTGGGTAGAATTCCTTTTACGTCAAATATAACGTGATTTTTATTAACAAATTTTGTAATATCTAAATTTAAAAATTCATTGTGAGAAACAGCCAAAATAACAGCATCGTAATTATCATCTAAATTGGCATCATCTGAAATTAAATCTAAATTGTATTCTTTTTTAACCGAATTCACTGCCGCCCAAGGATCGTAAACATTTATATTACAATCATAAGATTGCAATTCTCTTATGATATCTATAACGCGGGAGTTTCTAATGTCGGGACAATTTTCTTTAAAAGTAATCCCCATTACCAAAACTTTTCCACCATTGACATGGATGTTTTTTTTAATCATTAATTTAATGGTTTCTTGCGCCACATAAGCCCCCATACCATCATTTAGGCGTCTCCCCGATAAAATAATTTCGGGATTATAACCCAAACTTAAAGCGCGTTCTGCCAAATAATAAGGATCAACACCAATACAATGGCCGCCTACCAATCCCGGACTGAATTTAAGAAAATTCCATTTTGTTCCGGCGGCTTTTAGAACTTCTGCCGTATCAATTTCCATCCGATTAAATATCTTAGACAACTCATTTACAAAGGCTATATTGATATCCCGTTGCGAATTTTCTATCACTTTTGCCGCTTCGGCAACCTTAATTGACGGGGCTAAATGCGTCCCTGCCGTAATAACACTTTTATAAACAGTATCAATTTTTTTAGCAATTTCGGGGGTAGAACCCGAGGTGACTTTTAATATTTTAGAAACCGTATGCTTTTTATCACCTGGATTAATACGCTCTGGCGAATAGCCTGCAAAAAAGTCTTTATTAAATATTAATCCCGAATACTGTTCTAAAACAGGAATACATTCTTCTTCAGTTGCTCCCGGAAAAACAGTCGATTCGTAAACCACAACGTCATTTTTAGATAAAACCTTACCTACTGTTTCACTGGCTTTGTAAAGTGGAGTTAAATCGGGTTTGTTATTCTTATCTATAGGTGTTGGAACTGTAACAATATAAAAGTTAGCTTGTTTTATATCA
>CAZGZH010000429.1:0-1968 GCA_964529645.1 uncultured Flavobacteriaceae bacterium | reverse complement strand
TGTAATATCGAAATTATGGTTTTTTAACCAATCCCAAATTTCCACAAGACCTTTGAAATAAACTAAATCTTTAGTAAAACCACCGGGCTTGCTAGTGTCGGTTAAGCCTCGTTTTTGTCTTAGGGTGATTGTCCACCTACGTTCTGGATCTTGTACAAATTTACCCAATGAATTCCATGTTTCTACGAATGATGATTTTTGTGCGTTAAAAACTGCTAAATATCTAATAGCAGATATAAAAGCACTTTTATGAGAATGAGGAATCAAAGCATGTAAGGTAGCTAATCCTTCTTCTGTTGTTAGATAGTTTGAAAAACCAAGTTTATTTTTTTTATTAAACCATGGTTGTTCGACATAGTTAATTCTTCTTAAAGCATGAGTACCAATTTCATGATAAAGCATTCCCAGTAAGCCTTCTTTTCTAAAATTAGCTGGAATTTTCAGTTTAATAACATCATAGTTAATGCTGGTTCTAGATACAAAAGAAGAAGACCAAATAATATTATATTTATTCTGAAGTTGATGCATGTGTAAAAAAGTTTTAATTGTTTTATCTATATCAGATTGGGAAACAAATGGTCCTTCCATCATAAAAAGATCATGTTCATTTCTACCAAAATATGTTTCATCTAAGATTTGTTTTGCTAAAGCTAAATAGTTTTTTTTTGGTTTTCCATTTATATATAGTTTTTTTTCTGAAATTTCATTTTCATATATAAATTGTGGATTATAAGAATTATTATTAAAAAATTTTTCTTTTTCTTCGTTGAGGTTTATGGGAATAAGATTAGTAATAAAATTCATTTATGCTTCTGTTTCTCCAATTAAATATCCCTGTAAATCCATGCGTCCAAGTTCAATTTTATATTTACTTTTATTTAATTTTTTAATAACCACCATAGCGGTTTTAACAATTTTTGTATTAAGTTTAATTTTTACTTCCACAACAGGGACTCTTCCTTCAATGCCTTCTTGTTGTCTCCATAGAAGATCGTCAATATCTAAGATTCCTAAATAATGAGCATAGTTTTCGCTAATTGCTGATCTATATCTTCCGGTATTAACGAGCGCTTCAATTTCTTTACCTTTGTTGTGACTATCAAAGACAGTAATTTGCGGTTTTGTAGAAATTATTTTATTTTTTTCATCGGCATTGATAACACCAGTAAAGTTATGAGCAAATAGAGCTTTTGCAATTTTGACTCCATGTTTGGCATCTAAAACTTCTAGTCCCTCTACTCTTTCGAGTCTTTTTTTGAGACCCTCTTTATTGCAAAGTTGAATTGAAAGTCCTGGATAACCATTTAGTTCTACAACCATAGGTCCTTTTTCTGGATGTATGAACAGGTCTGCTCCCATAAATTCATATCCAGCAACATTGGCAGCGTTAACTGCTGTTTCAAGAAGTTTTGTCCATTGAGGTATTTGAATTTCGGAAACTCTTTTTTTTGTCCCTGGGAAATATGTAATTACTTCTGATTTGCCGCTAACTCCATAAGTTGTAATTCCAGTTGCCATATCAATTCCTAAGCCGATTGCTCCTTGCTCTAAATTTGCTTTGCCTTTTGATTTTTTAGTAGGAATTCTTATCATTGCCATTATTGGAATACTGTTAAAAATAATAATTCTGATATCGGGAGTGCCTTTAAAAGAATACTTTAATAAATCTGGATGAGCTGGAATCATTTCTTCGATCATTGCTTTATGTGTACTTCCCCAAGTACTAAACTCACCATCAAGAATATTGCCGATATGTAAGTTGAGATCTTCTGGAGTTAGTTTTTCACCATCAGAGCTTTGCCATTCAAGTTTTGGTTTCTTTTTAGTTACGACCAAAATTCCTTTACCGGCACTTCCACTAGCAGGTTTTATTACAAAGGGAACAGGAATAGTTTCCCAATTGATATTTTCAAGATCACTAATTGAATTAAAAGTATGAAAAATTTGTGCAGTTGGAATATTATGTTT
>CAZGZH010000428.1:0-1975 GCA_964529645.1 uncultured Flavobacteriaceae bacterium | reverse complement strand
AGGATGTGTTGTTGAATTAAAATAATTTTTAACTAAATTTAATAAAAAGAACCCCCCCAAGGGGTTCTTTTTATTTTGTAAAGTTTGCCAAGTCTTAAAAACAAACTTATCATATTTTCCCTATTGACCCATTTACACCTATTCTGCTACTTTAGTTATAGCAAAGCTTATATTTGAGCTACTTTTCACCGGTATGCTTTGAGCGAAAACTATCTAGTTTGCGTTCAAAAAAATAATTAATGTGGTCCAAAAATAATAAAGGACCTGCTTATAAAGTTATAAAGGACTATCAACAATGAACGATCAAGTTTCAACCAACACAAATACTGAAATAGACGACAAAAGAACCGGAAGAGCTGATGATGCAAGCAAGCTAGACATAAACAAATTGCCAGATTTACTAACCGTTAGAGAAGTTGCCGATCTACTCAGAGTCTCCCCTCTAACAATCAAACGCTGGGGCAAAAGAGGAAAACTCCCTGCAATTAGAATTAACTCTAGAGGTGATAGACGTTATAAAAAAGAAGCTGTGCTTTGGCTCTTGGGCGTCACTGGAAGTGAAGAATAAAAAAAATAACTAGTAAATAAACTCGAATATTAAGATTGAACATTACCTAAGTAAAAAAGTAAATTGTGCTAACTTAAAATTTCCTTAGCAATCAATTTTATAAATTCTAGAAGTTTTAGTTGTCTTCTCCACCTCCAAGGTTGCTTTATTAGTCTATAAAACCATTCTAAACCAAGTCTTATCATCCATTTAGGAGATCTACTTACTTTGCCGAAAAGAACGTCAAAAGTCCCCCCTACAACCATTATGATAGATACCTTAGAATTTTCTAAAATTTCATAGTTATTTTTTACCCATTCTTCTTGATATGGGGCACCCAATGCAACAAAAATAATATCCGGTTTAAGAGTTGAAATCGTAGAAATGATAGTTTTATTTTCGCCAACGGTTGGATTTTGAATCTTATTAAACCCCTCTGCCCACCAGATTATATTTTCCTGTTCTTTATCACATAATCTGCATTTTTTATTTAATTCAAATCTATCTGACGATTCATTGCCTGGATAAGTGTCTACTTTCCAGCTATCATATTTTATACCTAGATAGTCTCTTCCACCAATAACTAAAACTTTTAATTTTTTCTTTTTAGCAACTCTCAACAATCTTTTTGACAGATCAATTCCTGTAATTCTTTGCGTAACGGCGTCACTTTTTTTAAAAAAAGCTAAAAATTTTGATGCAAAAACCAAACCAATCCCGTCGGGAATTAAAATATCAGCAAAACCCAAACACAAACCAAAAGTTTTGTCTCTTTTTGCCAAAACTATTTGTTCTGGATTGGGTGTAAAAATAGAAAGCAACCTATTTGATTTTTCTAGGTGAGAAAACAAAAAATATAGCAAAGAATTGTAATCCTTGCTATATATATTAAAGCCAAATAAATTTGTTGTTGAACCGGACTTTTTCATATTTTTATTAGTTAATAATTAAAATTGCCCCTACCATAAAACACCCCGTCTAAAGATCGTTTTTGATATAGTTCTTCAAAAACTATAAGATATGCACGATAGTTGTTAATTTTCTAAATATTTACAGCTATTTAAAAAAATATTGATTGATTTTAAGTATACAACAATTTTTTAAAAATAATCAATCTTCGTTTAATCTTCGTGTTATTTTAATAGAACATATAAATTGTTCAATAATACGAAACATTTACTCAGAAAAATAACAACTAATTTCCTCACTAACAAGACTACAACCCCTTTGTTTTATCACATTGAACAATTTTTTACTTGATAAAATGCAATTTCTACAACCCCTCCCCTAGCAAATAGAAATTAAACGTACTTTTTTTTTAAAAAAACCGAAAAAGTTATTAAAAAATATCTTTTTCATTTAACTAAAATAAATTTAGAAAGATTCTGTTTAGAATTCACAAATAATGTATAATCAGAATATGCCTAC
>CAZGZH010000427.1:0-1985 GCA_964529645.1 uncultured Flavobacteriaceae bacterium | reverse complement strand
TTTAGGGGCATACTTAGAAGCCAAACGGTAGTTGGGTTTTGGTGTGTTTTGAGCAAATAGCGTTAGACTAAAACTTAAAAAAACAAGGCATAATAAAATACGTTTCATAACAGAATACATTAGGTTGGTTAATTCTGTTTAAAGGTAATGAAATACTTAAATACCTCAATTTTTATTAAATACAAGGCTTAGCTTTTAACAAAAATTTAAGAAAAACCCCGCTTATGTTTAAAGCGGGGTGGAATTTAAAAGCGCCTTTTAGGGTGCTTGTTTTGTTGCTGTCTGTTGCGCAATCTGTCTAGTAAGCGCCTGTTAAAATCGTCTTCGGCTTTGTAGAGTTTTAGTATTTTTTTTGCAGATATTACTTTGAGTAATTGTTTATTAAGGATACTTTTAGCTTCAATAATATCTTTTTCGATACTTAAAAAATTGTTTAATAAATTTTCAGCATCTTTTTCTTTAAGATTAGCAAAATTCTCGCGAGTTCTAATTTTATTGCGCAATTCGTGCATTTTTTCGAATCGTAATATCGTTACCTTTTTATCATAGGCATTGTAAATAGGCCAAAACTTCTCGGCTTCTTTTGCTGTTAAATCTAGCTCGGTTGTAATAAAACCTGTTTTAAGAGCGCGTATTTTTTCACGATTTTTAAATTGTGGCGGTCTGTTTTGAGCTCCTATATTTACAGATAGAAATAAAAAAAGAAAGCTAAAAAGTAAAATTTGTTTCATGGCTTAGTTGTTTAATATAAGATTGTCAATATCGGTATTGTCTAAATAATCTAAAAGTTGCGCTTCGTTAAGAGTGCTTTCGTTTAAAACTGTTAAGCTGTTGATGTCATCGGCGCTGAGCAATTCTCCTAAAACATAACTAGCTGAAGTGTCATAGTCAGAATCTTCTAACCAGCTACTTATAGTAGTTGTGTCTAAAGAGTCAAAAGAAATGGTATTGGTGTTATTGTAAAAATTCAATCCAATAAACAAAACAACCGAAGCTGCTGCCAATATAGGGACGTAACGCTTTATAATTCTCTGTTTTAAGTTAATAACTTTAACTTGGGGTATAACTTCTTTTTTAATGCGGTTAAAGACTTTATCTTCTAAACTGTTAAAGTAATCACTGGGAATATCACTGCTTAATTTGTTCAAAACTTTAGCTTCAAAACTGCCAAAATAACCATTAGGTACAGTAAAACCTGTGCCTTTGGCTTTTAAAAGATTTAAATTTATATGTTTTTTATTGTGTTTCATTTGTTTTTAAGACACTTATACAGTTAAAAGGTTTAAGATTTAGTCAGATAATTTTCAATTTTTTTAACAGCATGATGGTACGAAGCTTTTAAAGCGCCAACAGACGTGCCTAAAACATCAGAAATATCTGTGTATTTCATATCTTCATAATACTTCATATTAAACACTAATTGTTGTTTTTGAGGCAACTTAGCCAAAGCCATTTGTAATTTAGCTTGAATCTCATCACCGTTGTAATAACTATCGGCATGCAAGCTAGCAGCTAATTGATGTTGGATGTCTTCTACACGCACTTGTTGGTGTTTAGCCATTTTATTAATATGGGTAATAGATTCGTTTGTAGCTATGCGATACAACCAAGAATACAATTTACTATCGCCTTTAAAATTACGGATATTTCTATACACTTTTACAAAGGTGTTTTGTAAAACATCATCGGTATCATCATGAGTTTTTACAATATTGCGGATGTGCCAATACAAACGCTCTTTGTAGAGTGCCATTAATTCTCTAAAAGCCACATCTTGTGTTTTAGGATTTTGTAAGGCCGTAACTAAGCGTTTTTCGCTCTCCAATTAATAAGTGTTTAGTTTCGAATTAGACAACTAAAATACAAAAAGGTTTAAAACGATACATTCATTTTTATATTAAAAACACGTCCTGTAAGTCTGTTGGGCACTGCGAATGACAATTTAGAGGAAGCGTCTCTGACCCAAGTATTTGAAATAGTGTTCT
>CAZGZH010000426.1:0-1989 GCA_964529645.1 uncultured Flavobacteriaceae bacterium | reverse complement strand
ATATTTGCAAATATAATATTTTATATGTTCATTTTATGACATATTTGCAAATAAAAATAGAATTATTTTGAAAATTAATCTCAAAAGGGACTAGATTTACAAGTTCATCATATTCGGTTTAATACGAAGCTTAGGAAGATATTGATATTTTAAAACCCAATGACCACAGTAGCCGTAACACGTTGGTTTTCTACGTTTAAATTACCCGCATCGCTGGCTTGTAAAAAGGCATAAGGTTGGTTATAACTTGTATTTGTATAAGCCAAATCTAGTTTTGAACGGTTACTTAATTTAAATCCTAAACCAACAGAATAGCCGTTAATATCATCGTCAGTTGGACTGTCTTTATACGGATTTTGCTCCATAAAATAACCACCGCGTAAACTCATCATTTCTAAACGCCATTCGGCACCAATGCGGTATTGAGAAACACCTCTTAAAGAAGTACTCATCTCTTGGTTTTCGGTTGCAAAAACGGCAGAAGGTCTCAGTTTGGTATTTTGATAATCTTTATAAGCATAATCAAAACTCAACAGGCCGCTTTTACCAAAAAGCAAAGCAAAACTACCATTTATAATACTGGGTGTTGATACTTTATAATCGAAAACACCATCGGTAACATCTGTAAATAATTCGGTATTATTACTGACATCTATTTGTAAATCGTCTGTATAAAAGTCGGTTAAATTGTACCAAATAGGAGAGTGGTAAGCCAAACCAAAACGAAGACTATTTACGGGTTTGGCAATAAGCCCAAAACCAAAAGAGAAGCCCGTTCCGCTTGTTTGTAAGCTCTGAATTAAAGAGGCATCTAGAGTATTACCAGAACCGTCGTTGTTAAATTCAGCTAAATCGGCTGTTTGAGAATAGTCTAAATTATAGGTTGATACAGATAAGCCGTAGAATAATTTATCGTTGTATTGTGCGCCTATGCTAAAAGTAAATTTATCGTTTAAACCGCCTGTAGTATTTATAAAAGATTGGCCATCTACATTGTTGTAAAAAACATCATTGGTGTTATCTGAATCGCTGTTTAAAAAAGGATCGTCAAGAAAATCGGGTGTACCACTATTGCCTTCCATTATAAAACTGTTATTAAAATCGTTTACAATTGAGTAATTAAATCCAAGGGCTACTTTTTGCCAGATTTCATCATCATTCAAATTAAAAACAAGTACACCACCCGCCTGACTAAAATTTATAAATTGGTCGTTACTATTTAAATTATTTCCATAAAATGACGTGTTGATATCCGTTTTCCTATAGCCTAAACTCATACTAGATTGGTTGTCTAAAAAAACAGCAATACCCGCTGGATTGATTTCGGCTGCAGACATATCGCCACCTAAGGCACCAAAAGCACCACTTAGGGCTTCAAAACGTGCGGTACCGTAATGTTCGTCTCCAGAAAAAAGAACAGCAGCATCGGTTGCGCTGATTATTTGTGCTTGGCTTGAAAGCGCAAGGAAAAGGCTTAAAAAAAGGAATATTTTTTTCATTTGTGTAATTGTTTAAGGGCGTTTAAAAGGCTTTTAAACTTTTAAAATAGTTATTTTACTAAAGAATTAATGTCCTCTTCTACTAGAACTGCGGCTGTAGCTTTTGCCACTTGAACTGCGGTTAGAAGAGCTTCTCTTAGGGGTATAGCTTCTTTTACTTGAGCTAGTGCGGTTGTTAGAAATATAAGATTTTCTTGAAGTATAATTTCTACTCTTATTACTTGTTTTTTTATAAGACTTATTACCAGTATTTCTATAACTAGTACTTCTTTTTGAAGTGTAATTATTTGGTTTCCTAGAACTTCTTGCGTAATATTTTTTACCATTTTTTGTTTTAGAAACATTGGTTGGAGTTCTTTTATAGGTGCCTTTTATTCTTTTATAAACCTTATTGGTATTAAAATCGGCAGGATTTCTTCTGTAATTTGAGGCTACTCTACTATTGCCAGATCGTTTGTAATTAGTACTCGTATTATTGCGTTTATAATTA
>CAZGZH010000425.1:0-2001 GCA_964529645.1 uncultured Flavobacteriaceae bacterium | reverse complement strand
TGCTGTTCTCAGTGATTGTAATATATCTGCTGGTGTAAATCCAGATGAGGATTTTGCTTTTAATATTTTTGAACTCGATGCGGCTTCAAATAATTCTGTTGACGATATAAGAAATTTAACAGAGCAAGTGCGCATTCCGCCTCAAACAGGACATTACAAAGTATACATAATTGATGAGGTGCATATGCTGAGCCAAAGTGCTTTTAACGCCTTTTTAAAAACCCTTGAAGAACCACCTGCTCACGCCATATTTATTTTAGCAACTACAGAAAAACACAAGATTATTCCCACAATATTATCGCGTTGTCAGATTTTTGACTTCAAACGGATTAGTGTTGTTGATATTAAAGAGTACCTCAAAAAAATTACAACAACTCAAGGTATAGAAGCCGATGATGCTGCTTTACATATTATCGCTCAAAAGGCGGATGGTGCTTTACGCGATGCGCTGTCTATTTTCGATAGGATTGTCAGTTTTACTGGAGATAAAATCACACGTCAATCGGTCATAGAAAATTTAAATGTTTTAGATTATGAAGTCTATTTTAATATTACCGATTTAATTTTAAAACAAGATATCCCCAATTTGTTGATGGCTTTAAATAATATTTTAAGTCTGGGATTCGAAGGCCATCATTTTATAATCGGTTTGGCTTCCCATTTTAGAGATCTTTTGGTAGCCAAAGATACTGTTACAATTAGTTTATTAGAAGTAGATGATAAAGCCAAAGAGGGTTATACAAAGCAAGCCAAAGCCTGTTCTACAAGCTTTTTAGCAAAAGCTATTGATTTAGCCAACACTTGCGATTTAAATTTTAAGGCCAGTAAAAATCAGCGACTGCTCGTAGAACTCACTCTTATGCAATTAGCGTCAATTGATTACGACGCTCAAAAAAAAAAGTCTAAACCAAGATTAATTCCCGCAGCTTCATTTAAAAATACTTCAGGTAAAAAAATAGCCATTAATATTCCTAAATCAGCAGAGCCTAAAGCCGATTACAAAAAAATTGAAGTAGTAGAAAAAATTCCAAAAACACCACAAAAAGTATCAGAAGAAGAAAAATTAGTAAAACAACCCGTTGTAAAACCCACTTTAAATATAAAGTCTAGGCGTCCTTCTGCCCTTTCATTAAAAAGTCTCGCGCAAAAAGAAAAAATTAAAGCAAAAGACAATTCAAAAGAATTAGATGAAAATTTACCACAAGAAGTTTTTACGAGCGAAACTTTTTTAAAAACTTGGCATAGTTACTTAGCCTTTTTAGAAAGAAGTGGCGAAAAATTAATGCTATCCATTTTAAAGGCAGTAAAACCAAAAATAAATGGCAATTCTATAACGTTGGTGTTTCCAAATAAAGTAATGGAAGCCTCTTTTAACAAAGGAAAAAGCAATTTAATAAAACACTTAAGACAAGAGCTAAACAACTTTAAAATAGATATTAAAGTTATCGTAAACGAAAGTGCCGCTAAAGAATACGTTTACACTTCGCAAGAAAAATATCAAGCCCTCAAAAAGAAAAACCCAAAAATAGAATTACTTAAAAAAACCTTTAAGTTAGATTTATAAAGTATTGCTTTTCTTTTGTTATATTTAACAACTTAAAAACCTGAGTTAATTTGGAATATTACAAATTATTGACCTTACTTATTGGATTTTTGATTGTGGCCTTAGCTTCAAATCAGATAGCTATTCTTTTTCAAAAAGTTAAGTTCCCACTTATTACAGGCTTAATTATTACAGGTATTATTTCTGGGTCCTCTATGCTAAATTTTATTCAGCGTGAAACTTTAGAAGACCTAGACTTTTTAAATGATATTGCGCTGGCTATTATTGCTTTTTCTGCGGGTTCTGAGTTGTATTTAAACGATTTGCGCAGCCGCATTAGTAGTATTAAATGGATGGTTATTGGGCAACTGTTTATAACCTTTGTAATGAGTAGCGTCCTTATTTATTACGCGGCCAATTACATTCCGTTTATGGCTAAATTACCAAATGCCACAAGG
>CAZGZH010000424.1:0-2008 GCA_964529645.1 uncultured Flavobacteriaceae bacterium | reverse complement strand
GGTTATTGGTTTGTCTAAAATGAATCGTATAGTCGATTATTTTGCCAAGCGTCCTCAAGTACAAGAACGTTTAACCATGCAAGTGGTTCAGGCTTTACAAAAAGCTTTGGGTACGGATGATGTAGCCTGTGTTATTGATGCCAAACATTTGTGTGTAAACTCACGTGGCATTAGAGATATTGCCAGCAGTACAGTTACAGCAGAATTTGGCGGTGTCTTTAAAAGCACCAAAGTAAGGCAAGAATTTTTAGATTATATAAAGCTAGAAACCGATTTTAATCTGTCTTAAATCGCAGAATTACAATACACTAAAATACGTCAGATGACGTATTTTTTTTTGCCTTTTTAGAAGCTAGTTTAGTAACTTCAAAAAAAAAGTCTATTTTTATAACATCTAATAAACCAAAAATTAAATCTATCCCTATGAAAAAAATTGGCCTATTACTTATAAGTTTTTTACTGTTCAGCAATGTATTTTCTCAAGAGCAATACACAACAGGTTTACTGTTCAGTCAAGAAAAATACAGCAAGGTAAAAGAACTTGCGCCATTAACAACACGCAGTTTTACAAGCATTCCGTCAAGTTTTAGTTTAAAGGCATATTGCCCCACACCTTTAAGTCAGGGGCGTCAGCCTTCTTGTGTTGGGTGGGCTAGTGGTTATGCGGCACGAACTATTTCTCATGCTGTAAAAAAAGGATGGGCTTATAATACTTCACAGATAAATCAGAATATTTATTCGCCTGCTTTTGTTTATAATGTTATAAAATCTAAAGAAGATATTTACTGTAAAAAAGGCTCTTATATTGCTGATGCTATGTATCTTATTAAAAATTATGGCATAACTAAGTATAAAGATTTTCCTTATTCAGATCAAAAATGTTCTGATAAACCCTCTCAATACGGGATGCAATTGGCAAAACAAAATAAGATTGCCACATATTTAAAGCTGGCCAATTGGGACAACCCATATAAATTAGCCGATAAGGTTAAAAAAGCCATTGCCAATAAAAACCCTGTTGTAATAGGTATGCGCGTTTCGAGTTCTTTTTATAAAGTAAATGGTGTTTGGAGTGGTATTCAAGTAGGGAAATTAGGTGGTCACGCTATGGTAGTTGTGAGCTATGACGATAATAAATACGGCGGTGCTTTTGAACTGATGAATTCTTGGGGCACACGCTGGGGTAACAGTGGATTTGGTTGGGTACGTTATGCCGATTTCGAAAAATATGTCAAGACAGCTTACGTTATGGTAGATAACATTAAAAATCCACCACCGGCACCCACCCCTCCAAGGCCTTCTCCAAAACCACAGCCCAAACCCAAACCCGAAGTTGTGGCTTTACAAGGTTCTATGACCTTGCAGTTGAGCAGTGGCAGTAATATGCCTGTACAATTAAATCCGGATACCACTAGGAATTTTAACATCGTTTCGGCTCAAAAAACAACCTATTCTGTAGTGACGCCGTACACATCGGGTACGCAATTTAGAATCCGCTTTAAAAGTGATAAACCAGCCTATGTTTATTTGATTGGCTATGGTGGTGGCGATAAATCAGTTAACGCCTTATATCCGTTTGACAATTACAGTGCCTATTTTGGGTTTAGCAATAGTGAAGTCGCCATACCTAACGAAGATTATTTTATTGAAATGGATAATGTAAAAGGAAAAGATATTTTGTGTATTCTGTATAGTACCAAGCCTTTAGAAATAAAAAAAGTAGTTCAAAGTTTAAAATACGGGAGTGGTAGTTTTACCTCAAAAGTTAAAACGTATTTTAAAAACGACATGTATAATTCAGATGAAGTGAAGTTTGCTAAAAACAGCATAGGATTTACAGCTAAATCTTCAAATTCTTCTTCTAATTTAGTGCCTGTATTTATTAGTATTAACCACAATTAATGATGATGAAAAAGAAGTTCTTATTTATTTCGATTTTATTTTTAACGACACAGATATTATTTGCACAAGACGTAATTCAAGGAAATAGTTTGCCCTTTTTTGATGG
>CAZGZH010000423.1:0-2020 GCA_964529645.1 uncultured Flavobacteriaceae bacterium | reverse complement strand
AACGTTTGCTCTTCCAATTTTACATTCTTACGTTTATCTAAATTATTTTCTAATAAAATTTAATTTATTTTTTAAAATTTTAAGAAAGCAGACGCTTTTTTATTTGTTGTAACTGTGTTGCCACACTACCATCATAAACCACATTATTGTATTGCGCGATAAATCCACCTTTTATATCGTCATCAATCACTACTTTTGTATCTGCACTATCTGGGGCATTTATTTTTTTTCTAATCTGTTCAATAACATCTTTAGCGTGATTTTGTTGTAAAGTTATTTTTAAAGTCTGCTTAGATTTTTCCACTTCTTGCAACTTTTCTAAACTCCTTACTATATGAGGTAATAACGCCAAAAGTTTCTTTTCTTCAAGAAACTCTAAAAAAATATCCACTACCCTACTTTGACGTTCTGGATTTTCATGCAAGGCATCAAAAAAAGACTTTGCTAAATTGTGAGCTGAAACTGCCATATTATTTAGTTAATTCTTTAATCAAATTAGCCTCTGTCTTTTCATCTAATTTTGTTTTTAAAATTTTACTAGCAACCTCCAAGGCAATAGATACTGTCTTAGCTTGCAATTCACGCTCCATACTTTCTCTCTCCTGCTTAATAGATTCACGAGCATCTGCTACAATCACAGCAACTTTTTCCTCTGCTTGTTTAGTTGCTTTGGCAATCATATTTTCAGCTTGTTCATTGGCTTTTGTTATAATCTCTCCAGCTTCAGCACGAGCTTCGCTCATCTTTTTTTCATAATTTTCTTTTGCCATCACTAGCTCGGTCTGAGCCTTCTCTGCATCTTCCAAACCCTTATTAATCTCACTTTGACGTTGAGTAATAACCTTTTTAACAGGTTTAAAAGCATAACGCTTTAACAACCAAAAAATTATCAAAAAATTAACAAAATTAGCTAGCGCCATGCGCCAATCAAAACCAATTTTTCCTAAAATTTCCATTATGTCCATAGAATTGTATAAATAATTACTTTCATGCGTAATCATTGATTGCTTAATAATTTAAGTAACCAACGAATACGCATGATGCGTATTCTTTCTTTATTAAATAATAAAGAATGCTACAAGAGCATAGATAGCTGTAGATTCAGCCATAGCTACACCAATAAGCATCTTAGTAAACAACGAGCCTTCCATTTCTGGATTGCGTCCCATTGCTTCAAGAGCTTTTCCAATTAAAATACCTTCACCAATACCTGACATTCCCATGGTAATGGTTGCGATGCCTTTTGCTAAAAGACGTGCTGCTTCAACTTCCATATATTTTTAATTAATTATAAATAGCTAATTAATATTTCAAATCTTTAATAAGATTGATTATGATCATAAGCAATGGTCATAATCAACACTATCAAAAATCAATTTTCTTCTTTCAATGCTGTTCCATAGTAAGCCGCTATTAAAGCACCAAAAACCAAAGCCTGAATAATACCTGTAAATAAATTCATACCCAACCAAACAGCCGGCAATGCATAAGCAAAAGCGCCCAAAATAATAACCATCAATATCTCACCAGCATAAATATTACCAAACAAACGCACTGATAATGAAACAACTTTTGCAATTTCAGAAATAATATCAAGTAACCCAATTAAAAAATTAATAATGGCAATCATTCCCTCACCCAAACCTTTCTTAAACCCCTCAATAATACCTCTAACCTGAATGAATCTCCCAATATAACCAAATATCCCCCAATCAATAATACTTTGAATTTGTACCAAAACTATCATCACCAAAGCAATAGAAAACGTAGTATTAAAATCAGTAGTAGGTGTTCTAAAAACACTAACACCATCCACAGTAATGCTAGTCAATCCAGGAATCAAGCCAATCAAATTGGCAATTCCTACAAAAATAAACAAAGTTGTAATCATTGGAAAGATTTTTTCACTCACAGAGCGTTTACCTGTAATCTGATCAATTAATCCCATAATGCTATCTAAAAACATTTCAATAACAGTCTGTGTTGCTTGTGGTTTTATTTTTAAATTTCTATTAAACCA
>CAZGZH010000422.1:0-2024 GCA_964529645.1 uncultured Flavobacteriaceae bacterium | reverse complement strand
AAATTAGTGGCTTTAGATGTCAATAATTTAGATACAATTAATAAAGCTGTCGCTGATGTTATTACAAACGAAGGCCGTTTAGATATTCTTATCAATAACGCTGGTATGGGAATTACAGGACCTGTAGAAGACACCCCAACCGATGAAATGCGCAAGGTTTTCGATACCAATTTTTTTGGCGCCATTGATGTTATAAAAGCGGTTTTACCACAAATGCGTCAGCAAAAAAGAGGTTTAATTATCAATGTAACTTCTGTTGCGGGTTATATGGGTTTGCCGTTTAGAGGCATTTATTCCGCTACAAAAGGCGCTTTAGAGCTCACAACCGAAGCGCTGAGTATGGAACTCAAACAATTTGGTATTATTGTGACCAATGTCGCGCCGGGCGATTTTGCTACAAATATTGCTTCAGGACGTTATCATACACCTGTTTTTGACGATTCTCCCTATAAAGAAATATACCAATCTAACCTCGATTTAATGGATAGTGATGTTGATAGCGGCGAAGATCCTATTAATATGGCCAAAGCTATTTATAAAATTATCAATACAAAAAAGCCCAAATTGCATTATAAAGTGGGGAGTTTTATGCAAAAATTTGCCATTGTCCTCAAACGTGTTTTACCAGACAAGCTATTTGAAAAGCTGATTATGAATAATTATAAAATGTAATATCTTGAATTATTAGTTTAGTTACATTGTCAGACTGAGCCTGCCTGCCGCAGGCACGGCGAAGTCGAAGTCCTCAAAAACCCCACTCATAAACTGTTAAAAAGTATGTGTAATTTTTTGGGATAACCATATCAATAATTTTATCTTTGTCGCATAAATAATACACTAACAAAAACACTATGAAATTTTTTATCGATACGGCCAACTTAGACCAAATTAAAGAAGCACAAGAACTGGGTATTTTAGATGGCGTTACTACAAATCCGTCTTTAATGGCTAAAGAAGGTATTACCGGCGCTAATAATATTTTAAAACACTATGTTGATATCTGTAATATTGTTGATGGCGATGTAAGTGCCGAGGTTATAGCCACAGATTTTGAAGGTATGGTAAAAGAAGGAGAAGCCTTGGCCGATTTACATCCGCAAATTGTGGTAAAAGTACCAATGATAAAAGAAGGTATTAAAGCTATTAAATATTTTTCTGATAAAGGTATAAGAACTAATTGTACGCTTATTTTTTCTGTAGGACAAGCTCTTTTAGCGGCCAAAGCAGGTGCGACTTATGTCTCTCCTTTTATAGGACGTTTAGACGATGTTTCTACAGATGGTCTCAACCTTATTGACGAAATTAGATTGGTTTATGACAATTACGGTTATGAAACTGAAATCCTTGCCGCTTCTGTGCGTCATACCATGCATATTGTAGAGTGTGCCAAGTTGGGTGCCGATGTAATTACCGCACCTTTAAGTGCTATTGAAGGTCTGTTAAAACACCCATTGACCGATATTGGTTTGGCTAAGTTTTTAGCCGATTATAAAAAAGGGAATTAAGACTACGTTTCTTCGCGTAGTCACGTCAAGGGCAAGAATGTACCTACCTACCGGCAGGCAGGTCGAGAAGTGTTTTTCAACCCACTAGCCATTCGGACAGGTTTGGGTACGTGTACATCTCCGATATAATGTAATTTTAAAATTGTGTTAATTGATTTTTACATATATTATTTATACGTTTTATTTCAATTTCCACATACTATCAAACTCCCACCAATCAGAAGGAACTTCATTAAAACTTTCTTCTTTAAGGATACCCCAACCTTTTGCTACGCATTTATAATTTTTACTCAAATATTTCTCAAATTCTTTGAAACTATTGTCAGGTAAATCCTTATAGATATTTTTATATTTGTCTTTTGTAGTTTCACATGTAATTCTTTTAATTTTCCTTTGGTTAATCATAGGTGCAAGAGTTTTAAGTACTGCAAGATCAAAACCTTGAATGTCACTAATATAATCATCGATATAGTCTACTTTTTTTTGTTTAATACACTTCATCTAGTTTATTGAAGTTTT
>CAZGZH010000421.1:0-2029 GCA_964529645.1 uncultured Flavobacteriaceae bacterium | reverse complement strand
GCAACATGAATCAGAGATTCTCCGGAGTAACTAGAGTTCAGAAGTGTGATATTCCGATCTATATTATAATTAGCGATTTAGAAGCCCAGTACAACATTACAATTGACACAAAAAATATTGAATTAAATAAAAGATTAACGGCTAGTTTTGCATATAATAATGTAAATTTGGCCTTAAAATCTATATTTATTCCCTTAAATTTAGATTTCACACTTACAAAAAACAAAGTGAGACTGTCTAAAAAACAATGAGAGTAAAATTAATTTACTTATTTTTATTTACCACACTATTTACTTTTGCACAACAAAAGAATACTGTTTCTGTAAGCTTTACAAATACCCCTTTAACTGAAATTTTTAGCACTTTAGAAAATCAGTTCGGCATTCATTTTTCATTCGAAAACGAAGCTGTTTCAAACATAAAATTAAACCTGACCCTAAAAGACAAATCACTCAAAGAAATATTAACTATTTTAAATACTAAAACAGCTTTATTTTTTGAAGTTTTATCAGATAAATACATTGCTGTTAGACAATTTACTAATAGCGACTTAATATCAATTTGCGGTAATTTAGTTACAGATAAAGCCGTAGCACTATCTGGCGCAACTATTCTGTACAATAATAAAGGTTTGATAAGCGATAAAAATGGTACATTTAATATTAAATCCATAAAAGCAGGAACACTCATTACAATTCAATATTTAGGCTTTAAAACCTTAAAAATAGAAGCTAAAGTGTTGTTTAGCAATAAATGTAAAAGCATTGTTTTAAAAGAGACCAGCGAGCATATTAAAACAATTGTCATTAAAAATTATCTGACAAATGGTATAGACAAAGCCAATACAGGTGCATTTATATTATCTCCTAAAAAATTAGGCATTTTAGCAGGTTTAACAGAACCAGATCTTTTTCAAAGCATACAACTTTTACCAGGTGTTAACAGCCCAAACGAAACAGCTACCGGACTTCATGTACGCGGGGGTACACCCGATCAAAATCTCATTTTATGGGATGGTATTAAAATTTACCACAGTGGTCATTTATTTGGTGCCATATCACCTTTTAATTCTTATATAACAAAACAAATTAACTTTATAAATAAAGGAACAGATGCCCGCTTTGGAGAAAGTGTTTCGAGTGTTTTAGATATACACACTAGCGATACCATCCCTACAAAAATAGAAGGCGGCGCGGGTCTCAATCTCATCTCTGCAGATGCCTATTTAAAGATACCCATCATTAAAAATAAGTTCAGTATTTTGGCTTCTGGCAGACGTTCCTTTACCGATTTTTGGCAAAGTAAAGCCTATAAAGAAACATCTGACATTGTCTTTAATAGTACACAACCCAATACCCTTTTAAGTACTAATAATAATTTTTTCTTTGTAGATTACAACATTAAAGGTATTATAAAAATAAATAAAGATAACTTAATAACATTCAGTAATTTATTAATAGAAAATAAATTAGATTTCGGTATTAAAGAACTTGAAGATTCTGGTTCTGGAGATGAAGAAAACGGCATTGCTTTTAAAGATTTTTTAGAGACCGATAACCGCGGTTATAGCGTTAATTGGCGTAAAAATTGGTCGCCTAAAATTAAGCACAGTTTTAATGCCTATTACTCTGATTATTACTTACTCTATAATAAGTTTAAATCTGAAAACGAAGACGAAAAAGGCAGTCTTACATTTGCTAAAAAAAATACGGTTAAAGACTTTGGCTTTTCATTAAACTCAGAATTTATTTTAAGTCCATTTTCCAACTTTAAAACGGGTTACCAATTCTCAAATAAAAACGTGAGTTTTTTCTTTTTAAGTACAGACAGTAACAATAATTCTTTTACAAACAGTAATGACAGCAGTTTAAATACCCATGCCGCCTATTTTACCTACGAATACGAAAGGCAGAAAAATTTAAATTTAATTACAGGGCTAAGGATTAGTTACTATCAAAACTTAAAGAAAATATTTTTTGAACCACGGTTTAATTTGGGGGTCTATTTAAACCCCTTTTTAAGGTTTAAC
>CAZGZH010000420.1:0-2036 GCA_964529645.1 uncultured Flavobacteriaceae bacterium | reverse complement strand
AGTGCCCTTTTTAAGTTTTACAACTCCTGGATTTGAACGGACAATTGTTTTTAAAGTTGTTTCATCACAAAAAAGTAAATCGAAATTTAAATTATATTGGGTTTTAATTTTTTGATAATCATCTTCTGTTGAAGCCGACATTGCATAAACTTTATAGCCGTTTTTAAGCGCATTATCCGTTGTCTCTTTAATTTTTCGCAAGCCTTTACTAGAAGCTAAATCTAAATTGTACATTACAACTAAAAGTAAATTATCTTCTTGAAGTAGCTGACTTTTTAAATCTACACCTGCTTTTTCCATTGTAAAATCATGAATAGGTGGTGTAAAACCCTCTTGAATGAGTTCTGATTTTCTATCTACAAAAACAGCCCCTTCAATATTCCAAGGTTTCTCTGCGGTTGTATATTGTTTATCTATGCCGTTTACTTTATAAATCCAAGTGTCTTTATAAATAGCTTTAGGAGCGTCCTCTGGTACACGCATGCCTTCTTCAATATTTTTACCGATTGCATAAGGTCTAAAGTCTATTACGGGTAAATAATTGAGGACATAAACAACTACAGCGATTGAAACAACTAAGCTTAAAACACTTAAGTTTTGTGCTATTTTTTTATTTATCAAAGGATTAATATCCTTGTTTTTTAAAACCAACCACAAAATCATAAAAATTAAAACGACGTTTTTATAAAAGGTTTCCCAAGTGGTCAATTTTACGGCATCGCCAAAACAACCACAATCGGTTACTTTGTTATAATAGGCCGAATACCAAGTTAGGAATAGAAAAACACTGATAAGTGCCAACAAACTATAGCTTGTAAATTTAGATTTATAGCCTACCAATAACATCACGCCTAGCATCAATTCGGCTATAATTAAAACGATAGAAAACTCAAGCGCATAAGGGTCTAAAAAGGATAAATTTAAGACATCTGCGCCAAAATATTCTTCAAACTTATACATAGAACCCAATGGATCGATCAACTTAACAAAGCCTGAAAACACAAAAGTAATACCTACTAAAAATCGCAATAATTGGGTGATGAATTTCATGTTTTTTTTATTTATTTTGTTCTTCTTCCATTAAAATGAGTGCAAAAACCGCATAGTTTATCATATCTTGATAGTTGGCATCAATACCTTCAGATACCAAAGTTTTACCTTTATTATCTTCAATTTTTTTGACACGTAATAATTTTTGAAGAATCAAATCGGTTAGAGAACTCACACGCATTTCGCGCCAAGCTTCGCCGTAATCGTGATTTTTATTGAGCATCAAGTTTTTGGTTTCGGTAATGTGCTTAATATAAAAATCTTCGGCTTCTTTGCGTTTTAAATCGGGTTGATCTACAACACCTAATTCTAATTGAATGAGCGCCATAGTAGCGTAATTAATAATACCTATAAATTCTGAAGTTTCGTCTTCGTCAATTTTTTGCTCTCCTCCGTTTTGCAATTGTCTTATGCGTTGCGCCTTAATAAATATTTGATCTGTAAGCGATGGCAAACGCAAAATACGCCAAGCGCAACCGTAATCTGTCATCTTTTCTATAAACAAGCTTCTACATTTATCAATTACGGCGTCGTATTGTTTTGAGGTTTTTTGCATAAAACTTTAATTATTTGTGTAAATTTCGAACAAATTTAAGAATAATTATTAAGGACTGCTCTAAAAAATAAATCTATGAAAAATATTGCCATATTTTGTGGGTCGGGTATTGGATTTAAACCACATTTTAAAGAGGCCGCAACCGCAGTTGGTCATTATTTGGCACAACAAAATATAGGATTGGTTTATGGCGGTGGTAAAATTGGTATGATGGGCGCCTTAGCGGATGCTTTATTAGAAAAAGGCGGTCATGTAACAGGTGTTATTCCTCATATGTTACGCCACGAGGAAGTATTTCACAGCACCCTAAATAAAATGATTGTAACCGATACTATGAGCGAACGCAAAGTAATCATCAGTAAAATGGTTGACGGCTACATTGCTCTTGCAGGTGGATTTGGCACTTTAGATGAGCTCTTTGAAGCCTTAA
>CAZGZH010000419.1:0-2036 GCA_964529645.1 uncultured Flavobacteriaceae bacterium | reverse complement strand
AAACTCAGCAATCTCAAAAATAAAAAAATCACAAAAACCGAATTGAACTTTGGTGGCAAAAGCGGCGAATTATGGACAGATGGTGGCGAGAAAAAATTTATACTAAAAATGATTAGACAAAGTACGCAGTTTGCAAAATCTTGTTGTTGGTTTTCTACTTTGGTTTCTAAACAATCTAATCTTAAATATATCTACGAAACATTGGATAAATTAAAAGTTGAAAAGTATAAAACAATTCCCATGGGGCAAGGCAATAAAACAAGTAGAATTGTGGCATGGACTTTTTTAAATGCCAAAGAAGAGAGAAATTGGGTTAAAGAGCGCTGGAAAAATTAAATAAATTACCCAAAAATATCTCCAGAAGAATGGTCTTTACTAGCTCCTGTTACACTTTTTAAACAATTGACTTTATTTTCCAAACGCAACAATCCCAGAAAAGCAAAGATAAGGGCTTCTTTAAAATCGACTAATCTGTTAGTTGGAATCACAAAATTGCAATCACAAAATGCACTTAAACGCTTTAATAAATAAGTATTGTAAGTGCCGCCGCCCGTAATCAAAACAGAACCTTTTGGCTTTAATTTTAAAGCAATTTGTTGTGCAATATGCTCTGTAAATGTCCGCAATAAATCTCTTGTCGGTATTTTGAATTGACTTAAAATAGGATTAATCGTTTCTGCCACAAATTCATAACCTAAAGACTTGGGTTGGGTATCTTTATAAAAGGATAAGGTATTCAGTTTGTCTAGTAACTCTTTATGCAATTGCCCAGAAGCCGCCAAAGCACCGCCTTCGTCATAGTCAAAACCCAAAGGTTTTACCAATTGATTGAGTACAATGTTAACCGGACAAATATCATAGGCTTTACGGAGGCCCTTTTTGTTAAACGAGACATTAGAAAAACCACCTAGGTTGAGACAGAAATCATAATCGGCAAATAAAAGGGCATCGCCAATAGGCACCAAAGGCGCTCCTTGTCCTCCCAGAGCCACATCTTGTGCTCTAAAATTACATACTACTTTATCGCCTGTTATTTTAGCAATAGTATCCCCATCACCAATCTGCAGGGTAAAACCCAAATTGGGTTTGTGAAAAACAGTATGGCCATGAGAAGCGATAAAATCAAGATTACTTATATTGTGTTTTGCTTTAAAAGTATTGATTTCATTTCCTAAAAACTGCCCGTATTTTAAGGACAATTCAGCTAAATTTTTAGAAGGTTTATTAAAGGCTTCTTGAAGAATTTTTTTCCAATATTCTGAATATTTAAGAGTATCTGCTTGTAATATTTCAAAGTTATAAACCTCATCTGAAATAAATTTAACATATACTAAATCAAGCCCGTCAAGAGAAGTACCACTCATTACACCAATAGCACGCCATATTTTATGTGTCATAATTCTGTAAAAATACAATAGAATTTTGATAATTTTAGTAACTTTGAGCTCCCAAATTATTTATATCAATAATTAATACATTATTATGGATTTTAGCCTTACAGAAGAGCATATCATGATTCGCGATGCTGCACGTGATTTTGCCCAAACAGAATTATTACCTGGCGTTATAGAACGCGATGAAAAACAACAATTCCCAGCTGAACAAGTCAAGAAAATGGGCGCACTCGGATTCCTCGGCATGATGGTAGACCCAAAATATGGCGGTGGCGGTATGGATACCATTTCGTATGTTTTGGCTATGGAAGAATTATCAAAAATTGACGCTTCGGCTTCTGTGGTTATGTCTGTAAACAACTCATTAGTTTGTTGGGGATTAGAAAAATATGGCACAGAAGAACAAAAACAAAAATATTTAGTACCGCTGGCTACAGGCGAAATTATTGGTGCTTTTTGCTTGAGTGAACCAGAAGCGGGCTCTGACGCCACTTCACAACGCACAACTGCTAAAGATATGGGTGATTATTACCTTGTAAATGGCACTAAAAACTGGATAACTAATGGCGGTAATGCCAGTGTTTATTTAGTCATTGCCCAAACACATCCCGAAAAAGGACACCACGGTATTAATGCCCTTAT
>CAZGZH010000418.1:0-2039 GCA_964529645.1 uncultured Flavobacteriaceae bacterium | reverse complement strand
CAGGAGCCGATTCACTTACATTTGAAAGTGCTTATAAAGGGGTGATGAATGCTATTTCTAACAGTGTTTACATCCCTTCAGGGAATAAAATATTGGATGAGAATGAATTGTTTTCATCTGGCGGTATGAGTGGGATGGTATCTACTATTTGGCTTATAATATGCGCTATGTTTTTTGGCGGTGTGATGCAAGCCATTGGTGCGCTTCAAAAAATAAGCGACAGTTTGCTAAGCGTAGCTAAAAGTACCTTTGGTTTGTTTGCCAGTACAACGGCTACCTGTATCTTTTTTAACGGGACGGCTTCCGATCAATATTTGGCCATTGTGGTACCTGGAAAGATGTACCAAAAAGCTTTTAAAGATAAAGGATTAGCCCCCGAAAATTTAAGTCGGACACTCGAAGACTCGGGTACGGTAACCTCCATTCTCTTCCCTTGGAATACAGGGGGCGCATACCAATCTAAAACCTTAGGCGTAGGGACAATGGAATACGTTTGGTATGCCTTTTTTAACTTAATCAGTCCTATAATGACGCTTATTTATGCTTATTTTAATATTAAGATAAGACAGTTAAAAACAAAATAGGATTCAAAAAACTATTTCAGTCTAGCTTGAGATACTTTTTTGTAAATTTTGCTCTCATGACATTTTTTCAATTAAACCTTTGTTGTTACAGGATGTCTAATGACAAGAAATACCTTTAAATTCCCAACACTTTACTGTCTTTAAGGCATTAGAGATGGCACTTTAGACATATATATTAACCAATAATTTTAATAAAGTAATGATTATAAAAGAGATAAGATATTATAGTCAATTCATATTGGCAATTGTTTTAACCTTATTACTGTCTTGTAGCAGTAACACATCTCAAGTTATTGAACCGCCATTAATGACTTCTATTGAATTTTCGGTTTCACCAATCGATTTACAAGGAATAGATGCCAAATTTGCAAAAGACATTGTTTACGATACAAAAGCACGGACAAAATTTGATATTTTTTTACCCAATGCATCACAACCAACAGCCATTGTAATATTTATTCACGGAGGCGGTTTTGTTAGTGGTTATAAAGAAATTGCTTATGGTGCTTTTGGGGCTGATGATATTAGAACATATCTGAGAAATAATATAGCTTTTGCCACCATTTCTTACACTTTTTTAGAACAAACAGGCGAAACAGATGGTGTTTTAAAACCTATGAACGACGTTAAAAGAGCCTTACAGTATATAAGAAGTCGCGCAGCTGATTTTAACCTCAATAAAAAAGTGGTCTTGACGGGAAAATCGGCTGGCGCGGGTACATCGTTATGGATAGCTTTTCACGACGATATGAAAGACCTAAACAATCCCGATTTGGTTTTAAGAGAATCTACACGGGTTTCAGGAGTGGCTGTACACGAATCGCAAGCCTCTTATAATGTTGACCGCTGGCTAAATGACGTTTTTGCAGACTACAATTTAACGCTTAACGATGTGGCTTCTAATCCGGTTTTGGCCAATAAAATAACACGTTTATACGGCATTCAAAGTATGGATGAATACGATTTACCTCAAACCAGAGCCTACAGAGAAAAAGTAGATATGTTGGCTTTGTTTACGCCAGACGATCCCGAAATTTGGGTCAGTAACATCAAACAACCTGTAATTTACCCAACGAGTTCTGGGGTGATGGTACACCACGCTTTTCACGCCAGAGAACTTAAAATGCGTGCCGATGTTCTCGGTGTTAATAATGTTGTATATTACGGCAGAGACCCTTTGTTGTATGCCGATCCTAGTAATGAAGATTTGACCACTTTTGTTATGAGAAAATTAAACGAGTAACTGGAATTTTTAAAATATAAACCAAAGCCAAATAATCAGCCTCGCAAATATGAGATACACAAAATCACCATTAATTTTAATTACAGTTTTATTAATTTTTGAATTATCGCATGCGCAGTATTGTGTACCAAACAGGTTTGACGCCAATTATTTTTCAATGAGTCAGATTGACTCGGTTACTGTACAGTACGGGGCTAATTACAACTGGCAAG
>CAZGZH010000417.1:0-2040 GCA_964529645.1 uncultured Flavobacteriaceae bacterium | reverse complement strand
AGATTCTATTGCTTTGATGCAAGATCATAATATAGTTTTAAAAACAAAGGATTTAAATATTTCTGATGGCAGAATAAAACTTTCTACTGTTCATAAGGCAAAGGGTCAAGAATGGGAGTATGTCTTTATTATTAATTGTGTTGATAAAAAATGGGGTAATAAACGCAAACGAGAGATGATTCCTTTGCCAAATAGTATTTTAAGTAATACAGACATATCAAAAAAAGAAAAAAATGAAGATGATAGAAGACTTTTTTATGTAGCTTTAACTAGAGCAAAAAAACAAGTTATCATTTCGTATCCACAAACAAAAATTTCTGGAGATAAAAAGCGTGAGTTAATAGGTAGTATGTTTATTGGAGAAATTTCTAATAATATTAGTTTAGTTTCAGATAAAGTTACAAAAGATTTATCAGTCAAATCTGAACAGTTATTATCAGAAAGTTTGTCTATTCCTGTAGGAAAAGTAGATTATTCAAGACTAGAAAAAGATTTTTTTAGAAAATTAGTAGGAGAGTTCAAACTTTCAGTTACCGCATTAAACAATTATTTAAAAGATAAAGATGAGTTTATTATTAACTCATTATTAAGAGTTCCTCGTGCAAAAAGTCCTATACTTAGCTTTGGTACAGCTATTCATTATGCCTTAGAACAATTCTATAAAAAATTTCAAGAAACTAGAACGGTAGTGAGCTTAGATATATTACAAGATGATTTTGTTTTGGCTTTAAAAAGAGAGAACCTGCTTGATTTAGATTTTGAAGAGAGAAAAAATAGAGGTATGGAAGTATTGGAGTTTTATTATCTTCAGGTAAAAGATAATATCAAAAAACCTTTATTTATTGAGAAATTTTTTGGAAGTAGTTTTAATAAAACAACTTTAATGGATGGGGCTAATGAAATAAAATTATCGGGAAGAATTGATAGAATAGATCTAATTGATTTAAAAAAGAAAGAAGTAAGAATTATAGATTATAAAACTGGTAAACCAAAATCAGCAGGATATATAGAGGGAAGTAGCTATTTGGAAGATTATTCTGATAGAGAATTGAACTTGCCAGAAAGCATTAGAGGAAGATATAAAAGACAATTAGTTTTTTACAAACTTTTGGCTCAATTAGATAAGAGCTTTAATTACAATATTGTTCAGGCAGTTTTTGATTTTGTAGAACCAGCAAAGTCTGGTTCTAGCGCTTTGAAACATGTTGAAAGACAGTTTACTATTTCCAATGAAGCTGTTGAGGATCTTAAGATTTTGATTAAAGAAGTTATGAAGGAAATAAGAGAGCTAAAGTTTTTGAGTTAAATATTTTTAATATTTTTGACAGTCTATTTTTGTTTCCATGACTCAAGGGCAAAATACACTTTATTTTTAAATTCAACAGGTACTCCAATTCCCGTCCAGTGTGGATACCACAGAATAAAAACAGCTGCAATTAATATTAAAATAATAATTACCATAATTTTGCCAAGTTTTGCAAATTTATTAGTTTTTTTGATTTTAAATAATTTATTAAGCCAATAAGCCATGTTAATACTTAGTAAAGGTACGGCAGGAAGATAATGATAAAAGAACATTATTCTTGGTGAAAGTTGCCAAGGAACCCAAACGGCAAAGTAAGAAAACAAAAGAAAAAAAAGATTTCTAAGTTCATTTTTTATTTTAGTTTTTGTTTTTAATAGATAGATTAAATAAATTAAACTGGTAAGAATAAATATATCGCCAATCCAAAATATTAAAGGATTTCCAAAAGCATAAATATCCGCTCTCATATTATTTGAATAATCTACATAAACCCAAACAGGTTTTGTATCTAGGAACCATTGAATTGGTCTCGATTGTGCTGGATGAGTTGCATCTAGTGTGGTTTGATACCACCAGATATTTTTATGCATCTCGACTAGATGATTGAAATTTTTGCCCAAAAGAAACATGTGCGTGTAAGAAAGTATATAAACGCTTATTGGTAAAACTAAAAGGATTAAGCCTAGGTACAAAGTTTTTTTAAAATTAGCTAATATTTTTAGTTTTAAGTTATC
>CAZGZH010000416.1:0-2042 GCA_964529645.1 uncultured Flavobacteriaceae bacterium | reverse complement strand
CTATTAATGACAGTTAATTTAGCAAAAAAGGAAGTATTTTCCGAGTAAAAAAGATTATTTCTAATGCAGAGCATTTTTTGTTAAAATATATGTGGTAGAAGTACTTTGGAGGATTATGTTCAAAAAAGAAAATGTAGGTAAGATTGTTTTAGAGAACTCACTACAATATTTTATTTATGAAGAGCTTGAGAATCTGAATAAAAAACTGATTGACTCAATCACTAAATCGGACTTTGAAAAAGTATTGAACTCAAATATAAACGGATTTACAGCTGTAACTGAACCTCGTGTGAATGAGGAATGTGAACTGAAATTCATTTTTAATTATCCAGAAAAATTACCAACATATAACGTCTTTTCTACAACTGAAAATGGACAGATTGATAAGCTGATATTCAGCAATCTGAAAGACAATGAATTCAAATATAAATTTGTACCGAAAAAGGCTGGTGAACACAAAATTAAATTAGTTGCTGTTTTTAAATTAAACAACGCAGAAAACGAAGAAATACAAGTTCCGACTAACCTTTCAGTGGAAATAAAAAAATAAAAAATACTGTTGGCAACAAAGAACTGAGTTAAAAAACAAGCTTTTTTAAGCTAATTTAGAAACAAAGTTTTCATCATAAGGTAATCCTGATTTTGCAATAGCAAATGCTTGTTTTAATAATTTGTTTGCCACAGCTATTAAGGCTAGTTTTTTGCTCTTTCCTTTTGCTACTAATCGTTCATAAATTTCTTTACAAGCCTTGTTATGTTTACAAGCCGAGAATGCACACAAAAACAATAAATTTCTTAGTTTCTTATTGCCTACCTTACTTATTCTACTTCGCCCTCTAACACTGCTTCCAGATTCACGTATAGTTGGAGTAATACCAACATAACTACAGAGCTGTGATGCATTTTCAAAATTCTTAAAGCCATCGGTTACAACTATTAAAAACAAAGCTGTCTTTATTCCCATTCCTGGAATGCTCTTAAGTAAAGTTAATTGATGCTGCTGGTCTTGTTTTACAAGCTCTAACAAACGTGATTCTAACTCTAAAACCTCTTTGTTTAAATGCTTTAGATTTCGCTTTAATGACCTGTAAACAATCTTGGATGGAACACCTAATACCTCTTCTCCTTTTAACTTATTTTTTGTCGCTGTTCTATGCTTTATATAACTATCCAATAGTCTAAACAGTTGCAAGCATTCTGCCTGAATATCTGTTAAGGCTGTATACAAGGGAACTTCATTCATTTCACCATATTCACTTATTGCTTTGGCATCACTTTTATCTGTTTTTACCTTAGCCAGTTTCATCTGGATAAAACGCTTAACAGATAAAGGATTAATCACAGATACGCTAACTCCTGATGTATATAAAAACTGGGCTAAACGATAATGGTAATAACCTGTAGCTTCCATAACCACCAAAACATCTTTTGGTAAATGTTTTAGAAAGCTTACAAAACCTTTTGCATCATTTTTAAATTGGTTGTGGCCACTTTTAGAGCCATAAACATCAAACACAGCTTTACTGATGTCAATTCCATAAATTTCTTTATATTTATTCATAACAACTTGAAATTTGGAAAGAACATAGCTACTGACGTTTCAACAACTTAAAATCGAGATCTAGGTCTCACAGAACTGAACGAAATCTTAGTAGAAAAAGAGAGAGGGTTATCAATGTTGTCGAAGTCGAAAGCTTCACCGTGTATACTAACCTTATTTCTCTCTTTTGTTCTTTCTGATTATCTAATAAATTTAATGAATTGTAAACTTAAGACGTGTATAATTAATTGCTTTGGCAAGTGCTTATTTGGAAAATTCCTTCGGAATTTTCTCGGGCTCGTATTTGTTTACTAAATTAGTTGCTGAAACACGCAACTTTCCATATACATAAACGTTGGCAGTAATTAAATCAGAACTTTTTTCATAAACTCAATCATACATATTTGTATGTTTATAAACTTTAAAAGAGACATATAAGTATTCTTTTATTTGTTTTTTTATACGTATTTGTATACTTTTGAATTAATTTAAATACTTATAT
>CAZGZH010000415.1:0-2057 GCA_964529645.1 uncultured Flavobacteriaceae bacterium | reverse complement strand
TGTGCAAGCAAGCGAACTAAATTTACATTCAATCGGAATTGATGTGTCAGCCTTTAACGCATTTATAAGTAATGTTAAAGTTGGTAAATACGATGTCAATGATACTAAAAAAACTGCTGATGACATTACAAAAAAACTTATGGAATTTCAGAAAGAAAAACAAAATGTTATTTTTGAGCAAGAATTGTTAGATGAGCTAAAAAAGTTTAATGACAAATATTTTCCTTCTCCACAATTTAAGTATGACGTTAGGCAAAAGAAAATAAATGATAAATTATATGGGAAACAACATGCAGATGAATTTTTAAATATTTATAAAACCTTATTAACTAAATACAAGATTCCATTAAAACAGGAAAAAGGCAGTTCATTTTTAGATAAATGGTTTTTGAAAGTTGTCAGAGATGAAATAGACTTCGCTTTTGAACAAATAAAATCAATCAGTAACCCTGAAACAAAAAAAATACTTGCATTGGTATTAAGTAGGACAGTTCGTTCATGTCGCGCAACTACTCATGCAGATTTAGCGACATTAAAAGAACCTGTAACAACAACGTATTATTGTAAAAAGCACGGGAAAATTTGTAAGCCTTTATTTTCAATCTTAAGTTGGTGGCGAAGATATGTTCAGGATACCATTAAACGAATTATACAATTTAGTGTACTAAGAAGTGACACTTACCAGCAGTGTTTAGTTGGAGACAGCAGAACAATACACATTTTACAGGAGATAAAAAAGAAGCATCATTACTTCTACAAGTTGCTTGAAAATAAAAAAATCGATGGAATCTTTTCAAGTCCTCCTTATGTGGGTTTGATTAATTATCATGGGCAACACGCTTACGCTTATGATTTATTTGGTTTTAATAGAGCAGATAATCTTGAAATCGGGCCTTTATTTAAAGGTCAAGGCTTAGAAGCTCGAAAATCATATATCAAAGGAATTGCTGATGTTTTAAACAACTGCAAGAGATTTTTAAAAAATGATTATAATGTGTTTCTGGTCGCTAACGATAAATATGGTTTGTATCCTAAAATTGCAGAATTATCTGATATGAAAATCGTTAATGAATATAAAAGACCCGTTTTAAATCGGGTTGAAAAAGATAGATCAGCTTATGCTGAGATTATATTCCATATGAAGGAGAAATAATGGGATTATCAAACAATCAAAAACTGAAAATAAAAGAATTACTATCAAAAAAGATTGAAGATAAACTAAAATCATACGGTAGAGAAACGACATCAATGCCTTTTTTAGCAAGGTTAATTCAGGATAATGAAAAAATTGCGGCTTATTCATTTATACATTCAATGGCAACAACTCTTGGAATGAGTATTTATGAAGATGTTTCTGTGATAATAGCATCTGAAACAGCTAATGAAGCTTTTCGAAATTATGGAGTTGGCGGGGCAATCTCAAAACAGCAAAAAACAGTAATTTCTCATATTGTTACAGAACTTAGAAATGGAGGTCGCACCGCTGAAATTAATAAAGAAGTGAAAGAGGTTTTAAAGGCATCTGCTGAAAACGGTGAATTTCAAAAATCTGGTAATATCGCTGATTTCTATATGAATAAAGATGGGGAAGAATATTATTTTGAGATAAAAACTGTGAAACCCAATATTGATGTCTTTGAAAAAAGTAAAACTAAATTATTAGAATGGGTCGCAAGAAGAAGAAAGCCTATCAAAGTCTACCTTGCCTTTCCATATAATCCGTATCACCCCAAACCATATCATCGCTTTACAGAGGTCGGAATGATGAATCCACCAAATGATTTTTTGGTTGGCGACGAATATTGGGACTTTATTGGAGGGGAAAAAACTTTTCCTGAATTGCTAAAAACATTTGATGAAGTAGGCAAAGATTTTAAAGAGCAATTAAATAATAAATTCAAAGAAATCGCCAAGGAGAAGTTGGATTCATATTAGAAAACATAACAAATCGCTGCACTGGATTTTTACTCCGCTGCGCTCCGTAAAAACCAGTGAGCTCAATCGTTCGCCCCGCCTTCGGCGGTGCGAATGCCGGAGTTGAGGAGCAATGGTTTGTG
>CAZGZH010000414.1:0-2060 GCA_964529645.1 uncultured Flavobacteriaceae bacterium | reverse complement strand
GGTGATACTATGGGACAAAAAGTTAAAATTCAATTAATAGAACGAAAAGATTCACAGCAATGGTTGTTTAACATTCCATCAGCAATAGGCTCTGCGCTTGAGCTTAAGAAAGGTGAGACGCTTGATTTGACCATCAAAGACAAAGATTGTTTAATTGTTAGGAGGGTTAAGTAAAATGTTCTACAAAAGAGGAAATGTTGTTTTATCTAAAAAGTCAAAAGAACTTTATGATAAATTAATAGATAAGAATTCTGATCTCTGTATGATCAATAATGAATTTGATTTTTCTTTTATTTATAATGAGATTAAACAATATTATTGCCTTGATAATGGTAGGAATAGTATTGATGGTACTTTGGCTTTAAAAGCCATCTTTTTGCAAAAATATTTTTGTTTGCGTGAACGAGGTCTTGAGAGAAAAGCAAAATTCGATTTAGAAGTAAAATATTTTCTGGATATAGAGATTGATGACAAACCTTTTGATTTTACTACCATCTGGAAATTTAAAAAATTACTCGGTGATGAAAAAGTTGAAATAATTTTCAACAATATTCTTTCACAAATAAAATCTAAGGGTATAATTAAGAGTTTTAGACGCCAAGCAATTGACACCATCCCTATAGTTGCTGCAGCATCCTTACCTAGTATAACAAGCCTCATCTATCATGCGATAAGTAAGGTTTGTTCTGAAGTGAGTAAAGATGTATTAGATGAGATCTATTCAAAGACAGAATTAACAGATGACAAACTGATTCATTATTCTAAAGCTAAACCTTTGTTTGGTTTTGAAGAAGATCAGAAAATGAAGAATTTTCAAAAAGCTGCATCAAGAGGGTTTACAGTATTAGATATTGTTCATGAAAAAAAAGTTTCTTCAGATTCAATTCATTTTTTAGAAGAAATTCTCCAAGATAATATTAAAAAAAGAGATGATGGAAATCATGATCAGAAACACACAACACATACTAAAAAAAGCCTTGTAGATAAAGATGCAACATTAGGTCATAAGACTAAAGAGAAAATAATTTTTGGTTACAAAGCAGGTGCATCAACAACCCAAGAAGGTATTATAACAAGTTATCATGTAACACCCATGTCCTATCGCGATGATGCGCACTTAGAACCCCTTATAGAAAAACAAGAAGCAAATGATACAAAGCCTCAGGAAATAGATGCAGATTCTGCATTTGGTTTCATACAAAATTATGTCTATGCTGAAGGGAAGAACATTATTTTGCACTCACCATTAAGGAATTTTGATCCAGAAAAATTATCAGTTTATGACTTTAAATATGATTGTGTGAATCATGAATTAACTTGTACAAATAATGTGACTGCTAAAGGAAGAAACTCAGGAGCATTGACATTTGAGTTCCCTTTGAAAACTTGTAGGGTATGTCCAAAAAAGGAGACATGTCCATTATCCCCTAGTAAGGTAACAAGTCTCCACAAAGAGCATGAAGTAGCACGAAGAGCAATCAAGAGACAAAGAGAAGATAAAGAAATAGCTAAGGAAATGAGAGAAAAAGGAGTGAAGAATTTCATACGACTGGTAATAGAAAATGTCTTTGGATATCTTGAGAAATTAGGTATAAAGAGAACACCAGCATATTCGTTAATGATGACTAAAGTGCATGCGGGGTTAGTGATAACTCTATCAAACATGATGAAAACGATAAGAAAGTTGAGGAAAATAAGAGAAAAAGAAAAAAAAGAAATGGGGGCTGGGAAGTCAAACCATATTATTCAGAAGTCCATTAAAAATTTATTCTCTTCTTTAGTCGAGGAGTTTTAGTTAATCAACACATTCGTCTGTGTGTTTTTCGCTATATTTATATACAACAATTACTTCATTTTGTAATAAGGTATATTATGGGATCACTAGTAAAAAGGAGAGATGTAAAAAAGAATATTAAAAGTAGTGTTAACATTAGATCTAAATCTAGGTTAAACAGTAACCCTATGCCCTCTGTGAATAAAAAAAAGCATAAAAAAAGATTTAAGACATCACATAAAAAAAGGACTAAATTTACTACCAAAGTTCCGCTAGGAATTAGATT
>CAZGZH010000413.1:0-2061 GCA_964529645.1 uncultured Flavobacteriaceae bacterium | reverse complement strand
AACCATTTTTAAAAGCGTCATTTATAAAGACATTCTGGCGTTCGTTTAAAACCAATGCATCTGGATAATTAGGTAGTAATTTAGTTTCAATCCCTTCTGAAGAGAGTTGTTTTTTAAGAGCTATTTTCGTAATTTTAAGAGTATTGACGCGTAAAACCACTTGAGCGGGCTGGTTGAGGGCTTTGAGTTCTGCATCCCATTTAGCACCCAATTCTTTCACGCCCAATTCGTCTAACCAATCTGGAATTGATTCGCGTATTTTGCGGGTTTTTTGGGCTTCTGCAAAGCCTCCTTTAATACGACGCTCTGGCACGCCAACAAACTGTTTCCAATCTGGCAATCTATAACCTTTTAAAACAGCCCAAACCGTAAATATTTTCCATAAATTATCTTTGGTAAAGTGGTTTTTAGTGCCCGCTATTTCGCTGTATAAACGACGCCATCTCACAATTTCGTAAATAGTTTCGGCTATAAATTTCCTATCGTGAGAGCCCCATCTTTTATCGCGTTTTAAAGTTTTTTCTACAACTTTACTGGCCATTAAGCCATCGTTAAAGATGTAATTTAAGGCATCTATAGTTGCCAATACTAAAGTTCTGTGCAAGCGCATATCGTTATTTTGAGTCTGCAAAGATACTCAAAGTTTGGGCTATTTTAGAATGCTTAACTTATTTTTAATGCGTGATACTACCAAGTTCAAAAAGTAAATTTGTTTTTGGGTCGAGAACTATTTTTATAGGTTTCTTTTTAGACTTAAAAGTAAAAACAGCCTCTTTCTTACTGATGTTAAAAGTTTTAAAAATACTTGTTTTATCGTCATAAATTATTTTTACCGTCAAAGGCATTTTAAAAGTATTTTCTAATTCTTGTACTTGTAAAATTGTGAAAGTTATTTTTTTGTGATTATAAGTCCACTTGATATCTAATTTTGGTTGCCCAACTTTATATAACCATTGCTTAAAAAAGGAATCTAAATTAGTTTTTGAAATTTTTTCTACAATACGCTGAAAATCTTTTGTGTCGGCATTTTTTAATTTATATGTGTTGTAATAAGTCTGGATACTTTTAAAAAATAATTTATCGCCAATTTTACGTCGCAACATATGTAAAAACCAGCCCCCTTTTTGATAAGAATTAGCATTGAGTAACTTCATAAGATTTGATGTTTGTGTATCTACAACGGGTTTTTGCCATCTTTTAGAAAAAGTGATAATTTTTTGACGTTGCTTCTTAAGTGTTGCGTCTAATTTAGTTTTGCCATATTTATGTTCGAGATAAACATTTGTAAAATAAGTGGCAAAACCTTCGCTGAGCCACAAATGGGACCAATCTTTTTCGGTAGCCGCATCGCCAAACCATTGGTGGACGATTTCGTGCGCCAATAAGCTTTCTTGGTCGTGTTTGCCCGTAACCGATTTTTCTGAATAGAAAATATTACTGGCATTTTCCATACCGCCAAAACGTGTTTTAGATTGCACATTGGCCAATTTTTTATAAGGATAAGGGCCAAAAAGATTGATATAATATTTGAGAATATCTCTGGCCTGGGCATAATCGTAAAAACCAGCTTCTTTATTTTGAGGATATACCCAACTTGACATTTTTATACCATTGACGTCCTCGAGGTTTTGTACAGCAAATTTAGCAATGCCATGCCCTCTGCATTGCCCACCACTTTTTCTTCTGGGCTCGCAGGCTCTGAAATATCTTTTCAATGCGCGGGTCCTTCGACGACTCTGCCTGACCAAGCGAATGGGCGACAATCTGACGGGAGATGAATACGCGATAGCAAGACCGGTACTCCTCAATCCAATCCAGGGCCGACCGTCGCGCCTCCTTGATCAGGCTGGCCGGCAGCAGGACAATCCTTGGTTTGGGCTTGGGCCTACGCTTTCCAAGTCCATGATTCCTGATGTCAAACAGTCCCGGATTCATGGGGCGCTTCTTTTTCTTGCACCCCGTTCGCTTGAGCAACATCGCCACAATGAAGTTCTTTGGATTCACTGCATCGAGATTGTCCATCAGAAGGGTCATGATGAGGCCGTGACCCAACGTGACGCA
>CAZGZH010000412.1:0-2068 GCA_964529645.1 uncultured Flavobacteriaceae bacterium | reverse complement strand
ATCCGGTTTTGATGTGACTGATAGGATTGATCTCTGTTTTCAAAAAGATGGTCATGTAGAGTTTGCGATAGCCGAAAATGAAAAATATATAAAAACAGAAACATTAACTAATAATTTGTTATGTTTGACATCTGTTAAAGAAGGTGTAGACGTAGCGTTTGATAATATTAACACAAAATTAGTCATTAAAAAAGCTTAGGATATGGAAGCAAATATGGTAAGATATTCCGATAAAGATTTAAAGGAATTTAGGGCGATAATAGAAGAAAAATTAAAAAAAGCAAAAGAAGATTTAGCCTTGCTTAAAAGTGCTTATATGAACAATAGCAATAACGGTACCGATGATACATCGCCTACCTTTAAAGCTTTTGAAGAAGGCTCTGAAACGATGTCTAAAGAAGCCAATGTGCAATTAGCAATTAGACAAGAAAAATTTATCCGCGATTTAAATAACGCCTTGTTGCGTATTGAAAATAAAACTTATGGTGTTTGCCGTGTTACCGGTAAATTAATTCAGAAAGAACGCCTTAAATTGGTACCTCACGCCACGCTGAGTATAGAAGCTAAAAACAGGCAAAAATAAACTTTTAAAGCTTTCTTAATAGAAAGCTTTTTTATTATGAAAAAGGGGCTAGTTATATTTTTCATTATTAGTATTAACTGCCCCTTTTTTGCGCAGCATATTGTTGAAAAATCTATTGAAACTAAGGGCGAGGATATTGAGATTTATCTCAATAAAATTGATAACCTTGTTTTAAAAAGTAGTTCAACTTTAAACGTAGATGTTAAATTATCTGACGTCCAAGAAACCTTTAGTAATATAAAACTTGTAAAAGAAAAAGGGCATGTTATAATTAGGTCTAATAAGCCTTTACCAAGTCAGAATATAATTAATAAATTTTGCGTAGAACAGGTCAATTTTGCCTCGTATGTTATTACCGTGCCAACAAAAAGTAATGTTTATATAAACATAGGTTCTGGAAATCTTTTTGCTAAAAATTTTGAAGGCAATATAAATGCCGAGATTGCAACAGGAGAAGTTGTTTTTGAGCGCATTAAGGGTAATGTCAAACTGAGTATTGTAGACGGTAGTGTTAAGGTAAAATTGAGAGCAGCCTCTCTAAATTTGAAAACAAATCTCGGAAAAATAGTCACAGACATAAAAAGTAAAAGTCTAAAAATAGAATCGAATAAAATTGAAGGTGTTTATAAAGACAATAAGCAATCGTTAATAATTAAAGCCATTAAAGCAAATATATATTTAGATGCTGTTAAAGATTAATAATATTTCTATTTTTGTCTTCTAAAATTAAACAATTGAAAAAAGCCATAAGCCTTATAGCAGTAGTACTTCTTATCGATCAGATAAGTAAAATTTATATTAAAACACACTTTTATATAGGTCAAGAAATTATTGTTTTCGATTGGTTTCGCATCCATTTTCTAGAAAATAATGGGATGGCATGGGGATTTGAAATTGGCGGCAATTATGGTAAATTGTTTTTAACATTATTTAGAATTATTGCCATTTTTGGATTGGGTTATTGGCTTTATACAGCTACTGTTCGCGATAAATTATCGGGTAAAATAACGGCTGCTATTTCATTAATTTTTGCCGGTGCTCTGGGTAATATTTTAGACTCTGTTTTTTATGGCGTTATTTTTAGCGATACTTTTCATGGCGTGGCAAAAATATTTCCAAAAGAAGGTGGCTATAGTTCGTTTTTTCACGGCAAAGTTGTAGATATGCTCTACTTTCCAATGATAAATACCAATTTACCTTCTTGGTTACCTTTTGTAGGCGGGACACACTTTACCTTTTTCGATCCAGTTTTTAACATAGCCGATTCTTCTATAACTATTGGTGTATGTATATTATTAATTTTTGGCAGAAAGGCATTTGCTGGTAAAGAAGCTAAGACTGTTTAAAATTATTTAAAGCTTTTACAAAAGGTTCTAAATCGTCTATTTCTACGTGATCCATAACTACAATTTTTTGCCATTGATTGGTTTCGTCATGCGTAGCAGCAACCAAACCGTATTCGGTCGCAAGGAGCCCCGGCAAAAA
>CAZGZH010000411.1:0-2070 GCA_964529645.1 uncultured Flavobacteriaceae bacterium | reverse complement strand
TGTTTTAAGTAAACAGTTGCTACGCAGTGGTACTTCAATAGGTGCTAATATAGAAGAAGCTATCGGTGGCCAAAGTGAAAAAGATTTCTTCGCAAAACTTACTATTTCATATAAGGAAGCAAGGGAAACTCACTATTGGTTAAGACTGTTAACAGATACTGACTATCTAACTAATAATGAAAGCGAGAGCTTAATAAATGATGTAGAAGAATTACTGAAAATTATTGGTAGCATCCAAAAAACGATGAAAACAAAAATTCGTAATTCGTAATTAAATATTTGGGATTAATTATGACAGAAAATACAATTATATCAAAGGTTTGGAACTTTGCCAGTGTACTGCGTGATGATGGAGTTAGTTATGGCGATTATTTAGAGCAGATTACCTATTTGTTATTTTTAAAAATGGCAGATGAACTAAACAAACCACCTTACAATAAAGGTTTAAAATTTCCGAAACTAAAAAATGCACAAAGCGAAGAGATAAAAGATGCTGAGATTTGCGACTGGAATACTCTGTCTCAAAAACGAGGTGCAGAATTAGAAACATTTTACAATCAATTGCTTCGTTCTTTGGCAAGCGAAAAAGGAATTTTAGGTCAGATTTTTATCAAAAGTCAGAATAAAATCCAAGACCCTTCAAAACTCTTAAAAGTCATTGATATGATTGATAAAGAGCAATGGAGTTTAATGGGTGCAGATATTAAAGGTAAAATCTACGAAGGGCTTTTAGAGAAAAATGCAGAAGATACCAAAAGTGGTGCAGGACAGTATTTTACACCTCGTGCATTAATTAAAACAATGGTTGCTTGTGTTCGCCCAAAACCAAAGAAAAGTATAATTGACCCTGCTTGTGGTACTGGTGGTTTCTTTTTGGCTGCTTACGATTATATTATTGCAAATAATAAATTAGACCGTGATGAAAAAGAGTTTTTGAAAAATAAAACTTTTTATGGAAACGAAATTGTTGCTAATACTCGCAGAATGGCATTAATGAATATGTTTTTACATAACATTGGCGAAATAGATGGCGAAACACTAATATCATCAGCAGATGCGTTGATATCGGACAATGGAGAGCGTTACGATTATGTACTTGCTAATCCGCCTTTTGGTAAAAAAAGTAGTATGACCATTACCAACGAAGAGGGCAAGCAGGAAAAACAGGATTTAAGTTATAATCGTCAGGACTTCTGGGCAACAACTTCAAATAAGCAACTGAATTTTTTGCAACATATCAAAACCCTACTAAAAATATCAGGAGAAGCAGCAGTTGTACTTCCTGATAATGTTCTGTTTGAAGGTGGAGCAGGTGAAACGGTAAGAAAAGAACTTTTAAAAACAGCCGAATTGCATACAATTTTAAGACTTCCAACAGGGATTTTTTATGCACAAGGAGTAAAAGCGAATGTTCTATTTTTCGACAATAAACCTGCATCAAAAGATAATTGGACAAAAGATATTTGGATTTATGATTACAGAAATAACGTACATCATACCCCAAAGAAAAACCCAATGCGTTTTGAACATTTACAGGACTTTATTAAACTTTATAATCCTGAAAACAGACATAAACGAACTGAAACTTGGAGCGAAGAAAATCCTGATGGCAGATGGCGAAAATACACTTATGATGAAGTAATTGAAAGAGACAAAACCAATCTTGATATATTTTGGATTAAAGACAAAAATTTAACCGATTTGGAAAACTTGCCAGACCCCGATGTTTTGGCAAACGAAATAATTGAAAACATAGAAGCAGGATTGAACAGTTTTAGAGAAATAATGGAAACAATAAATGGAGATGAATAGCATAGTAAATTGAAAGTTAGGTGTTTCAAAATGCCCAACGCCTCATATACCAACCGTTCAGGCACATTCAGCTAAAGCTGATCAAAATCCCTTTGTGCTTCGCACTCTCGGTCTTTTGAAAATGTGCCTGAATGCCGCGCTAAACCAAATTGCTTTTGTAATTTTATGAAAATATCCAGCTTTAACTGGGCATTGAGCCAAAACGTGTCAGAACAAGTCGCTAAACGCAATTTGATCCCGCCTTTGCGGGCTTTACTT
>CAZGZH010000410.1:0-2081 GCA_964529645.1 uncultured Flavobacteriaceae bacterium | reverse complement strand
GTGTAATTTCATATCTCTTAACAACTCTTCCAATTCTTTTGACGCGTTGGTAAAATTAGTATATAATTCTTCATCATTTAATAATTTACCAACACTGCCTTTTCCCGATTTTATATCGGTTAACATACCATCTAAATCGCTAATTGTTTTATGAAACTTTGTTACAGTAGCAGCTATATTAGCATTGCTTAAAGAATCTGATAATTGTTTTAAATTGTTGGTAATATGTTTTGAATTTTCTAAAATGGTATTAAAGTTTACTTGATTAGCTACCACAATAGAATCGAGCGATTTAGCTGTGTTTTCAAAAGTCGACAAGATATTTTTAAGACTATTAATTGAGTTTTTAAGATTGTTTTCTGTTTTAACATCTAAAATATTGTTGATGCTTTGCATTATAGAATCTGTGTTGGCTATCATGCTTTCGAACTTTGCTTGTAGTGGTGCTACTCTTTCGTTTAATAACTCGAAAACACCTGGTTCTATCTCACTTTTTAAAGTATCGCCATTAACAGCCGTTTTACCTTTGTAGTCTGGGATTACCGACAATGATTTTGTACCAATTAAATCTGAGCTGTAAATTTTAGCTGTACTATTTTTTGAAAAATTAAAGTCTGTATTTAAGCTGAATGTTACAATTAGATAACCGTTTTTTTTAGGATGGAATGAAATATTGTCTATTTTACCAACTTTAAAGCCATTAATAGTCACCAAACTAGAAGGTTCTAAACCTTGTACATTTTTGTAAACAGCATAAAAAACACGCTCTTTTTTAAAAAGATTGTCATTTTTAATAAAGCTAAATCCCCATATAAATAATACAATGGTTAGCACCGCTATTAAGCCTGTTTTGAATTCACGTGATAATTTTATCATACCTTCTTTTTAACGTAACAATAGTACTGATTTTTTTACAAATTCGCTATACTTTTAGCTTATTTTAGCGCCTCTTTTACAGCTATTTTTTTACCTTTTTTAAACGCCACAATAAAGGCCGACCTATAGCCTTTTTTCTGCGCCTTTCGTTTTAGACTTTTAATTTTAATATAGCTTTCAGTTTTACCTAAATAATATTTATAATATACACCAACTTTAACGCGCTCTACGCCTTTTAAACCTTTAAAATTATAAGACTTTGGTGCAATTTTATTAGTACTAGAAGCTATTTGAACTTTAAAAATAGCTTTAGCTCTTTTTATTTTTTTAGAGATAGTTTTCTTTTTTTTGACATCTTTAACTACGGGAATATCATCAGTAATAACAACCTCATTCTGAATTAAATGGTCTTTATATTTCTTTAAAGCCTTTACAATAGCATTAGCAGATTTTAATTGTCCTGCTTTAGAATTTAAATAGTCTTCTTCTTTTCTATTGGTCAAAAAACCTACTTCTACCAAAACACTTGGCATATAAGTTTGATGTAAAACAATAAGTCCTGCTTGTTTTACACCACGACTTTTTCTTTTAGCAGCCGTAACAAAGGCTGTTTCTAGCAATTGTGCTAACTCAATACTCTTATCTAAATATTCTTCCTGCATCAAAGTTAAACCAATAATAGATTCGGGTGAATTAGGATCGTATGAATAATGTTTCTCGTGATCTTTTTCTAGTAAAATAACATCATTTTCGCGTTTGGCAACTTCTAAATTTGTTTTATTACGATGCACCCCTAAGACAAAAGTTTCGGTACCAAAAGCATTGTTATTAAAAGCATTACAGTGTATTGACACAAATAAATCGGCATTAGCTTCATTGGCAATTTTAGCACGTTGCCACAAATCTGGATATACATCTTTTGTACGTGTGTATATAACTTTAATATCTTTATATTTTTCTGATAAAATTTTACCCACTTTAAGCGTAACATCTAAAGCGATATCTTTTTCTCTCTTTTTATAACGGCCAGTACCTAAATTACCGGGGTCGTGACCTCCGTGACCCGCATCTAAAACAACAGTAAATACTTTTTTTTGGGCAAAAGACTCAGAAGTATAAAAAAAACCTAAAACACATAATACCAATAAAAAAGTATTTTTATAAAGGTATCTTGTTATTTTAAAATGATTTATTTTTATCATTAT
>CAZGZH010000409.1:0-2093 GCA_964529645.1 uncultured Flavobacteriaceae bacterium | reverse complement strand
GCTATAACTAAATTTTCTCTATTTTGATTTTTTAACCAAGACCCTATAAACCGTTCGGTGCTGCCTTGGGTTTCTTTGCGTCCTGGCACCGCATACATTTCGGCCGTATCTATAAAATTAACACCTTGACTCATGGCGTAATCTAATTGTTCATGGGCTTCTTTTTCTGTGTTTTGTTCGCCAAAGGTCATCGTACCTAGACAAATTTTTGAAACTTTTAAATCTGTTGTAGGAAGTGTTGTGTATTTCATTAAATGTGGTTTTTTTTAGTGAAAGACAAATGTAATAATATTTGACTTTTGTATTTTTTATTTAGTTAAACAACTTTATTATTCATTTTTTTGCCTCTCCAAAAAAACGAAACAAAAAAAGGAGCCTTTTGCGAGGTGTTTTTAAAAAGTCAAATCTTTTTAAAACCTTAATAAAATCACTAAATTTACTACAAGGTTTCGCAAATTCTTAACGTGATTTTATTATTACACTTGCGCAAAAGAAAAATTAACTGAGAATCTTTAAAAGTTATATAATTAAATCTAATAAATTTATAATTAGGTGTTTAATTAAAAAAACTAGCAGCTAATTAGCTTAATCTAAAATTGCAGCAATGCCCGGCAGCGTTTTCCCTTCGAGCATTTCGAGCATCGCCCCACCACCTGTTGACACATAACTCACCTTATCGGCAAAACCAAATTGTTTAACCGCCGCTACAGAATCACCACCGCCTACGAGCGAAAAAGCACCGTCTTCGGTTGCATCCGCAATGGCATTACCCAATTCTATGGTACCTTTGGCAAAGCGTGGCATTTCGAAAACACCGACAGGCCCATTCCACAAAATGGTTTTAGATTGGGCAATGATATACGAAAAGCCGACATTGGTTTTAGGCCCAGCATCTAGGCCCATCCAACCGTCGGGAATTTGAGCTACTGGTACTACATCGGTTTTGGCATCGTTGCTAAAATCATCCGCGATAAGCGCGTCAATTGGTAAGTGAATTTTAACACCTTTTGCTTTGGCTTCTTCTAAAATTTCAAGCGCTAAATCTAATTTATCGTCTTCGCAAAGCGAGTTGCCAATATTGCCACCTAGTGCTTTTATAAAGGTAAAGGTCATCCCGCCACCGATAATTATATGATCTACTTTGTCTAAAATATTTTTAATGATGCCTATTTTTGACGATACTTTAGCACCGCCTAAAATGGCCGTTACGGGTTTCTGACTGTCTTCTAAAACTTTTTTAATACTGATAATCTCCTTTTCTAACAGATAGCCAAAACACTTAACTTTTGGGAAAAATTGTGCCACAACAGCCGTTGAAGCATGGGCACGATGCGCTGTGCCAAAAGCATCATTGACATAAATATCGCCTAATGCTGACAGTTGTTTAGCAAAAGCCACATCACCCGCTTTTTCTTCGGGATGAAAACGCAGGTTTTCTAATAATAATACTTCACCCCTTTTTAAATTGACAGCTTCTTTTGCAACTTCATCGCCAATACAATCGGCTACAAATTTTACAGGAAGGCCTAATACTTTGGTGACTTCGTCTACAATATGCTGTAAAGAAAACTGCGCATCAACCCCTTTTGGACGTCCTAAATGCGACATTAAAATAACACTACCACCGTCTTTTAAAACTTTAGAAATAGTGGGTTTGGCTGCTACAATGCGAGAATTATCGGTTACTTGAAAAACGTCATTTAAAGGGACGTTAAAATCAACGCGGATTAAAGCTTTTTTGTCTTTAAAGTTAAATGTATTAAGTGTGGGCATCGGTATAAATTTTAAAGGGTAAAGATAAAGGCTATAGATTGTTTTTAAGTTTTAATTTTTACTTTTTTACGAAAACCGTTTCTTCTATTTGTTTTTATTGGTTAAACCAGATTTTATAGTCATTTCTAAATATGGTGTCAGCTCTTTAAAAGGCATTGCATTTGCAGAAAAAGGCTTATGAATTTTAATTTGTATTTTGTCTCTTATATGCAAAGGAAATTTTCCGTATTTGTACACTTTATACGAATTATTAATGGTTACGGGTACAATAACAGCTTCGGGCATGTATTTAGTCAGTATTTTTAGACCGTTGTCTTTAA
>CAZGZH010000408.1:0-2094 GCA_964529645.1 uncultured Flavobacteriaceae bacterium | reverse complement strand
ATCGATATTAATTTTTGGGACAAATCAAAAAATCAAGTAAAAGGAACCTATCCCAATGCCCAAATTATTAACCAATATTTAGAACAGGTAAAAGCCAAATTGTTTAAAATTTATGTCGAATTCCAAACCCAAGACAAAACCATAACGGCCAACTTAATCAAAGAAAGTTTTTTAGGTACTGATAAAAAATTTCCCTCACTCTGTGAACTCTTTGAATATCACAACAGTAAATTTATAAACAAACTCAACGAAGCCACTTTACGTCATTATAAAACGTCTCAAAACTATTTAAAAAAGTTTGTATTGAAGCAATACAAATCGTCAGATATCTTTTTAAAAGACCTCAACTATGCATTTGTAATCAATTTCGAAATGTATTTAAGGGCTTACCAACCAAAAGATCATAAAAGAAAAATTGAGAATAATACGATAATGAAACACATTCAAAGACTCCGTAAAATGGTCACTATGGCTTATCATCTAGAATGGATTGACAGAGATCCTTTTGTCAGGTTTAAACCAACATTTGAAAAACATGAACGCGAATTTTTAAATGAAACAGAGTTAGAAAATGTCATCAAGTTTACATCAGATATTAAGCGGCTTATTTTAGTTAAAGACCTCTTTGTTTTCAGTTGTTATACGGGTATTGCTTATATAGATATTATGCATCTTACTAAAGATAATATTCTTACGGGCATAGATGGTAATAAGTGGATAATAACCAAACGTCAAAAGACGGGTAGTGCTGTAAAAGTACCCATTCTTGATAAAGCACAAGAGCTTATAAATAAATACAAAGACGATATAAGAGCCGAAGTGAAAGGGACGCTATTTCCCGTCTTATCCAACCAAAAACTCAACAGTTATCTCAAAGAGATAGCCGACCTGTGTGCTATTAAAAAGAACCTCACTTTTCATATGGCACGACATACTTTTGCTACAACTGTTACCCTTACCAATGGGGTACCAATTGAAACCGTCTCCAAACTTTTAGGGCATACTAAATTGGCTACTACCCAAATTTATGCACACGTAATCGAGAGAAAAGTCAGCCAAGATATGGCCGCTTTAAGACAGGTTTTAGACAGCAAAAAAAGTAATCAGCAAAATAATTTAAAACAAGTACATTAAAATATTATCAACAAAGCACCCTATTTTAAACTAAAGATTATTAGATTTGTATTAAAACAAGCTAATTGCTTAATTATATTAATTTTTTAAATCTTTAAAACCAATGGACTAAGCTAGGTGAATTTCAGTATCAATACTAGCGTCCCCCTCCTCTGGCATTAATAGGTGAATTATATTGCCTAGGTTAATTCATATTTTATGATATGAATACTTTTACTAAAATGATTCAAGATTATACAAAAAATCTTGAAGAGGTTGGCAAAACTAATGTAACAGATACCGAAAAATTAAAAAAAGGTATCTCACTATCAAAAAAAACTTTAAATCAAATGAGACTTATTGTAAGAAGCAATAAGTTTTATTCGACCAAAGCCGAAATCAAGTTTTTTAAATATCATAAACCTTTTGTACACGCCAGACTTATCTATTTTATTTACCGCTATAATTTCTATTTAGATAAGCCAAAATCACATATTAATGAACAACGAAAATATATAAAGAAATTACTTAAAGAGTTAGAAACTAAAAAGAATAAACACTTAGAGTTCTACAGATATTACGAAAATGATGACAATATTCTTGACAATGCTTACTTCTTACGTGGCAATGAGCAACTCTTAATTTTCCAATCTGATAAAAATTTTGACTCTGATCCTGAGTTTAATACAAGTCATGATTATTTGGCTAGTGAAGTATTAGCCTATACCTTTTTAACAAGTTATTATACCAAAGAATTAGAAAAACTCAAAATAAATGAATCACAAGAAATAGGCACCGAGGTAAAACCCAATATCCTAAACAACATTACTTGGACAGCCTCTAAAACCGATTTGGTTGAACTTGTGTATGCCCTTATAGCCTCCGGAGCCATTAAAAAGGGAGAAGTTGAGATTAAAAATGTAGTCAAAGCCTGTCAATTAATATTTAATACCGACTTAGGTAATATCTATAAAACCTATA
>CAZGZH010000407.1:0-2094 GCA_964529645.1 uncultured Flavobacteriaceae bacterium | reverse complement strand
GTGAACGGACAAACTAATCTTAACATACATATAGGAACAGAAATATATAAATTTGAATGTTCTAAAAGTGGTATTACTACAACTTCAAGCAGTCAGATAATCCAAACAACAGGAAGTATTTTACCAATAGTATTAACAGGAATATCAACAACTCCTATAAACACTTTTGGAAAATTAGTTACAAGTTTAACTAATACAACAATAGACAATACTACACAATTATTGACTTATACATTTAATGATGGGAATAACTTAATAACTGAAGCTTGTATCAACATTTATGAAAAAAAAGGGACTAAATCAACACTATTAAGTCAAAATTGTACTAGTAGCAGTTCAGGAACTATATTTAAAACTGTTAATATAAATAATACATTTGATACTTATGCAATAGCTACTGTTAATGATGGAGTTACTTTATCAACTGTTCAGCAATTAGTATTTAAAGGTATTCAAGCATTGAATTTCGCTTTAAATAAATATCATTTAGATATTTTATTGCCTATTGTGTTTAGTATAATAGGTATCAGTATTGGTTTAATATTAATCCCACAAAATATATTTATATCAGTTATTGGATCAGTTATTATGGTTTGGGTATCTGTTTTAATAGTACCTACTATAATAAGTTCAAGCATAGCAATATTTATAACTTTTATATGTTTGTTAATGTTATATGGAGGTCAGAAGAAATAAAAAATGGGAAATATAGGAACTGTAGCAACGATTGTATTTATTATGGTTTTATTTCTTGGGGGTTTATCTATAATCGGTACAGATATATTAAAGAATAATAATTTAGATAACGATAGTATAAAATTAGTCAGTGATTTAGGATCTGAATATACAAATAATTATAATGTTAATGATAGTTTTATAACTCAAACACAAAACCTTACTGCTAATTCCACATTACTGGGTAGTGATGCTTTCACTAGACAATTTTTTGAAAACAAACAAGAACAAAAAAGGACTACATCGACAACCGATAAAATATTAAACATACCAACTACATTTATTACAATGTTTGGGGTTACTAATGAAAGTTTAATCATATTATGGAAAACTGCTTTTTTTACATTTTTAGCTTTCTTATTAGGATTATATGCTTACAAGTTTGTAAGAACTGGAGAGGTGGATTAAATGGTAAACCTTACTGCATTGCAAAACCTTACATCTCTTAGTTTTGACACTACAAACTTAACAGATAGTCAAAATATAATACCTAATATGATAAGTAATACTGACAATATAACACAGGGTTATTTTGGGTTAGGAATAATGATTATAGTATTTTTAGTTTTATTATATACAACTTTCAGACAAGATGGAGATATAAGAATGGATATAACAAGAAGTTTAATGTTATCATCAGGTTTCACTTCAATTTTAGGGCTTGTAATGATAGTAACAGGATTTATAACAAGTTTCGTTCATCTAATGTGGTTTTTATCCATATTCATTATAAGCATAATGATATTGTTTAATTTAAAAAGGAAAGGTTTTTAAAATGAAACAATTAAAAGAAACAGTTAATTTAATATTGTTTGATTTTTTCGATTTTGATATTGAGGGTTTAGTAATAAGTAATTATATATTTAAATTGATTGATGATATAAGTATTAAATAATATTATTTCTTTTTATGCTTATTCTTAACAGCTTTTTTCTTTCTAATAGGTTTCTTAACCTTTTTAATCTTTTTGTTTCTAATTTTGCTTTTAATTGGCTTTATCTTTAATCTTTTTGCTAAAGTTATTCCTCTTTTCTCGCCTTTTGTATCTAAAATGTTTTTAGTCTTTTCCACTAACACTAAAGCTTTCTTACCTTTTCTTGTTCTGAACTTCTTTAAAATTGATGGTTTTTTTATATCTTTTGTTTTAGTAGTCCCACTAATTACTAACTGCATACTTCTTGAGAGAGTATTGTCTATTAATAAACCTGCTTTGTTTAATGCTTTGTTTAATGGTAGTCCTGCTTTTACTCTTCTTATCTTTCCTTTACTTCTAAACAAGAAATCAAACGCTAGTCTTTGACCTTTTGGAAGTTTAGATTTTAAAGTAAAAGGTGGAATAATAATTGGTTTTCTAGGTGT
>CAZGZH010000406.1:0-2096 GCA_964529645.1 uncultured Flavobacteriaceae bacterium | reverse complement strand
GTAAAAGAAGGTGTTAAAGGAGCTACTTCAAAAGTTAATCAGAAAAATATTAAATCGGGTTTTCAAGAATTTGTAGACATTATAGGTAAAATTATCTCTACATTTTTTCTCATCATCGGCAAATTTATAGGGATTATATTAATAATAGTGGCTCTTAGTACTCTTATAGGTTTAACTGTGAGTTTATTTACGGCGGGTACCTTAGATATCTTTGGATTTGATTGGTTCTTAAATGATGATTTTGGCATTATAAACAGTACAGGCTTACCAGTATGGACAGTTTCGTTAATGGTGCTTTTATTGGTGGGTATTCCTTTTTTAATGCTCTTTTTCTTAGGGATGTTTATTGTATCGAGTAAAACAAAAACACCAGGTCGTATCACGTGGTATGTATTATTAGGTTTATGGTTTATGACGGTTATCGCTTCTATTGTGATAGGAATAAAACAGACAGCCAATTTTGCTTTTGACGGTAATTATATAGAAAAACAATACGTCAACACCAATCTAACAGATACTTTGCGTGTTAAAATGATCGATAGTCAAGATTTATCAAATTATTCTTATCTCCATAAACGCTCTGGCTATAAACGGGTAAGAACACTTAACAATAAAGATAAATTGTATTCTAATAATATTAGACTTGATATTCGGTTAGCTGATGAAGACTCAACTTTTGTAAAAGTTAAAAAAGAAGCCGAGGGCATAAATAGACAAAAAGCCCAAGAAAATGCTAAAAAAATAGATTACTCATATAAATTAAAAGGTAAAACATTAAACTTTGATGGCTATTTTTTAACGGATAGAGCGATGCGTTTAAACGATCAGGTTTTAGATCTTATTTTGTATATCCCTAAAGATAAAGTCATTTATTTAGAGGGTTCTACACAAACATTCTTAAGACATGTAGAAAATACAGCCAACACTTATGACGGCGATTTGCCAAAACACTTTTATAAAATGACATTAGAAGGTTTAGACTGTCTAGATTGTAATACTAACCAATAAATAAATCAATATGAAAACTCTTTTAAAATTAACAGCCTTTGTACTTATTTTTATAAGTACTACATCTTGCGTAATTAATGGCATAAAAGGTAATGGCAACATTGAAACCCAAAAACGCAGTTTTTCTGAGAACTTTACAGATATAAAAGTCAGTCAAGGAATAGATGTTTATCTAACATCAAATAATGCCACAAATTTAACAGTTGAAGCCGATGAAAACATCATAGATTTGTTAAAAACTGAAGTGAATAATGGCACTTTAAAAATCTATTTCGAAAAGAATGTTTGGCGTGCCACATCACGTAAAGTGTACTTAAGTGTCCCTACTTTAAACAGTATTGTTGCAACAAGTGGGGCATCTGTAAAATTCGAAAATACGCTTAAAGCAGATAAATTATTGCTTAGAGCGACGAGTGGTGCCGATATTTATGCCCACGTAGCGGTAACCGATTTAAATAGCGCTACAACAAGTGGTGCCGATATTAAAATAAACGGCTTGGCTAAGAACTTTGAGGCTAGCGCTACAAGTGGTAGCGATATTAAAGCGGCTAATTTAAAAGCAGATTTTGTAACGGCACGTGTTACCAGTGGGGCAGATATTAGGGTTTATGCGCTTAAAGAAATTAACGCCAAAGCTACCAGTGGTGGCGATATAAAATACAGTGGTAATCCCAGAGTGGTTAACAAAACAAAAAACTCTGGAGGCCATATCCGTAGAGATTAAGAATGCATTACTATAAAGTATAAAACTTCAGGTATAATGGTGGAGTCAATTAAAAAATTATTATTTAAGAGTGTTGTAGTTGTATTACTTCTTCACGCTTTTATTCCCCATCAGCATCGTGATGAAATGAGTGAAAAAGCTCATTTAAAACTTCATCAAGATAATGATAGCCTGATTGATATTTTAAAAATTGTTTTTCACGAAGGTGCAGATGAATATTTAGATAATTTATTTTTTACTGAAAATAATTATAAAGTATCAGCACAATATTTTTCTAACCAACATCCAAATAAAAATGGCTCACTTGCCATAAAAAATTGTATAGAAGGTGTGCAATTGTACAGAAATTCAGACAATTGTATTT
>CAZGZH010000405.1:0-2103 GCA_964529645.1 uncultured Flavobacteriaceae bacterium | reverse complement strand
AACAAAATGATAAACAAGTAGTGGAAACAGATGATGTGTCCACAGAAGAAAATCCTGAAAAGGAAGAAACCATCGCACCCAAAAAATCAATTTTTGATAAATGGGCAGATAAGTTCAGAGATTTTTTAGATAATGCAGAATAAACTATAACCCAACCCTATAAAACTAAACAAAATGAGTAACTCAGAATTTGACAACATTGCATTCGATTTGCCTAAGCATCAATCTAGCGTTATAAAAGTAATTGGTGTTGGCGGCGGTGGCAGTAATGCCGTTAACCAAATGTACCAAAAAGGCATAAGTGGCGTAGACTTTGTAATTTGTAATACAGATGCCCAAGCACTTAAAAATAGCCCAGTTCCAAATAAAATACAATTAGGGGTTACCCTTACTGAAGGTCTTGGTGCTGGCGCCAATCCCGAAGTTGGAGAACAATCGGCTTTAGAGAACATCAACGAGATAAAAAGCATGCTAGATTCTAAAGCTAAAATGGTTTTTATAACCGTTGGTATGGGCGGCGGTACAGGTACAGGAGCGGCCCCCATAATTGCCAAATTAGCTAAAGAACAAGGTCTTTTAACCGTTGGTATTGTGACGATGCCTTTTATTTTTGAAGGCAAAACACGTAATAGTCAGGCGCAAAAAGGGGTTGAAAAATTACGTCAATATGTCGATTCTATTATCATAATTAACAACAATAAACTAAGAGAGGTTTACGGAAATTTAGGTTTTAAAGCTGGTTTTTCTAAAGCAGACGAAGTGCTTTCTACGGCGGCAAGAGGTATTGCAGAAGTTATCACACACCACTATACACAAAACATAGATTTACGCGACGCTAAAACAGTATTGTCAAATAGTGGTACAGCTATTATGGGCTCAGCCACAGCATCTGGCTCAGATCGCGCTCAAGAAGCCATTACTAAAGCTTTAGATTCACCATTATTAAATGATAATAAAATTACGGGTGCTAGAAATGTTTTGCTTTTAATAGTTTCTGGATCTCAAGAAATTACAATTGATGAAATTGGTGAAATAAACGATTACATCCAGACAGAAGCAAAAAGCAATGTAGATATAATAATGGGTGTTGGTGAAGACGAAACTCTAGAAGAAGCCATATCTGTAACAGTAATCGCAACTGGATTTAATAAAGAACAACAACACGAAATTACCAATACAGAAGCCAAAAAAATTGTTCATACCCTAGAAGATGAGCAAGAAGTTGTGTTGGATTTAACACCAAAATTAGAAGTTAATGAAGCCGATACAACTGTTATAAAACATACATTATTTGACGATGTGTTAGCGGTTGAAGAAGCTATTTCTAAACCTGAATTAGATTTAGAAACTACTACAGACGAAGTAAATGAAATTGACGTTGAATTTGATGAAGTTTTAATAGAAAATATTGACGATTTTGTTATCAAATCAGTAATAGAAAAAGAAGGAGAACCTGTTGTAGAGGAACCCGTTGAAGAAGAAGATATGGGCTTATCATTTGATTTCCCGATAAACGAAATCGAAACAAGAGCTGTTGTAGAAGAGACAAGGGTAGAATACAGTTTAGAAGAGATTAATGAAATTGACGTAATTGACGCTGTAGAAATAAAACCAGAACCTACGTTTGAGACTGTAAAAAAGATTGAAAAAGAAGAAGTTACCTATAGTTTAGAAGATTATATTGATATTGAAAATAAGTTAGATGGTGTCAACTCTGAAGTCTTAGAGGAAGGGGCACTTAATCTAACACTTAAAGTAGACGAAGAAGAAGCACCAAAAAAACTTATTGAAGAAGAAATTAAAGATATTTCGCCTTTAGACCTCACTATTTCTGAGCTTAAAAAACGCACAGAAGATCGTAAGAAAAAAATGAGAGACTTTAATTATAAGTTCAAAAATAAAATGACTAATAATATAGACGAAATAGAAAAGCAACCTGCTTATAAGCGTATGGGTGTAGATTTAGACGAGAATGAACCGTCATCTGCAGTTAATACTTCTAGAATTACGTTAGATTTAGATGAAAACGATGACATTCAGTTGCGTTCTAACAATTCGTTTTTACACGATAATGTTGATTAAATAATTTTAATAATTATAAAT
>CAZGZH010000404.1:0-2104 GCA_964529645.1 uncultured Flavobacteriaceae bacterium | reverse complement strand
GTTCACGAACCGTCACAAAGCTTAACCGCAAAGAACGCAAGGTTTTGCGCAAAGTGCACTAAGAAATAAGCTAACTCAGACGCTGACGCTAACTGCTGTCGGTTAGCATAGCTCTATTTTAGACAGAGAACAACTTCAATTTCATAAATACCGCTATAATTGTCCCCTAAAGGGGACGGCCGCTATAAGCGGCAGGGGTGTTTTTGAGGCTTACTTGATTTGAGTTAATTTGGTTTTGATGTTAATTTTTAAACGTCAACCAAAATCAGGACAGCGCACTCAAACTATTAGCCCTAAATGCGCTGCTCAAGTGACAATAGGGCTCTTTTTAGGGCTTGAGGCATTCTTAAAATTATAAAAAGAACTTTAACTATTTAATTAAAATAATTTTTTTTTAATAAATATTTGCCATTTTTTATACGGTAATTACTTGTTTTACTGCTATTTATATTTTAAATACAATTATTAACTGCAAAAAGTTAATAAGATTTTATCGCAACTCTACTAAAGGGCTTTTTCTGCCCTTAACTTTGTATTGTTCACAGAAATAGTTCTGGAACCGCCCCTAAAAAGGCGTCCTTAAATTTTTTTTATTATGCTAAATATTAAAGCATTAAGTAAAGTCAATCCGCGGGACTTAACAGCGGCAAAGAAGTTTTATGCCAAAGCCATTTCTACAGGTATTGTAGATTTTGACCGTTTGGCCTATTTGGTTTCCAACCAATGTACGGTTCGTGAATCGGATTGTTATGCTGTCATCCGTGCGATGGAGCACAATATCATGGACGAATTGTTACAAGGCAAGGTGGTTCAGTTTGGTGGTTTGGGTAATTTTCAAATCGGCGTCAGTGCCGAAGGGCAAATAACTGCCGAAGAAGTTACGGCTGCTACGGTAAAAAAGCCACACATGAACTTCAGACCTGGTAAACGCTTACGCGAAATGCTCGGTCAAGTCAAATACAAAGTCGTAGTATAAAGGCTAGGACCCGCTATTATTTTGTATTTAGAAAAGCCCCGATCTGTTCCTGCAGACGGGGTTTTTTAATATTTACCTCCTATTACTCAAAACACCCAAGTATCTTTTTACAATAATCACCGTGCTTTTTGTTAAAAGTCCTTCTAAAATATCTTAAAAGCATTGGTAAAGTTCCTCATAAGCCTTGTATTTATTTTTAAAAGTAAAGGTTTGATTGAAATCTGCTTTAATAGCGACAGCGAATCTGACTTCTTTAATATGACTCAAGTTAAAAAATGCCGTCTTTTGAAGGTGTTTTACAAACTTTGCAAGAATATTCACAACAAAAAAGGATCCCGCCTTGCGGGATTAATTCAACTAAACCTTTTGAATGCGTTTTGCAAACTATTCAAAAGGAAGTTTCATTAAAAAAACCCAATAACATTAGGCTAGGACCCGCTATTATTGAGTTGTTTTATTTAGAAAAGCCCCGATTAGTTCCTGCTAACCGTTTTTCCATTTAATTTGTTAAAAGTAGTATTTTTTGATATACAATGGTATTTTTTGATGATTATTTTTAAACTAAAAAGTTTCGTTTGTTAATAAACAGCAGGTTTTTATATTAAATTTTATTAAAAATCTATTTTTCAATTAATGTTTTACTAAAAAGAGGAAGCTTACACATATACGCTAACCCAAACGCTGACTTTGATTTTGACTTTGACTCAGACGCTAACGCTGACTGCTGTCGGTTATTTGTTAAAATGTTAAAAGTTGGGTTTTGGGTTTTGGGGAACGAAATGCTTGTTATCTGTTTAGAATTATGTTACGAAGCTATTGACCTCCTAAAATAAACGTGTGGAAAATAACTATTTTATTCGTTTAAAAACAAAAGCCGTTCAACCAAAGGGCGTTCTTTTGTTTTAGATTAAAACAGTTATTTTTAGTTTATTTTAGGCAGTCTTGACTTTTTTGTTTCGTTTTTGTGTCAAGACAAAAATGAAAAAATATAATAATAACCTAGGGGGTTTTTAAACTGTTCCGTGTTTCGCGTTAATTTTTAAAAAAATATTTCACAAGAGACACAAAGGTTCACGAAGCGTCACAAAGTTTAACCGCAAAGGGCACCATGAATGCTGACTTTGACTA
>CAZGZH010000403.1:0-2107 GCA_964529645.1 uncultured Flavobacteriaceae bacterium | reverse complement strand
TATTGATGAATTATTTAATTATGATGAAATTGATGACCTTGTTGATTCATTTTCGAATTACCAATTTTTATATGTGTCACTTAATTATAGTAGCGCTACTTACTTTTCTGGTCGCGATATCGGTATAAATCAATATAACATGATACCTCAAATAACTTATTTTAATTCTAATGGTTTATTTGCGAGCCTATCTGGGGTATATTACAGTGCCTTTGTTCCTAAATGGGATTATACCAGTGTGACTTTTGGGTATGGTAAAACCTTTGGCAAATCTAAATCTATGCGGTATTTTGTAGATTATAGCCGCTATATATATTCTAATTCTTTAGATAATCTATATAAAAACAACATAGAAGTTGCCCTAACTATTCATAACAAAAAGAATAATTTGGGTTCTCAATTATCTGTAAATTATTTATTTGGAACAGAACAATCTGTAATCTTATCTTCACGAAACTTCGCCACTTTTAAACTTCTAAAAACCAAAAAATCTACATTAAACTTTAAACCGCAAGTCAATATTACATTTGGACAACAAACCATAGAGTTGGCGCAAATAGTTACAATTTCAGGCTCTGAGGTAACCAATTATACACAAAATAAGGTATTTGATTTAATCAATACGCAAGTTCAACTGCCGTTACAATTAAGCACAAATAATTTTGATTTTGAAGTGGGATATAACTTAAATATTCCCTCAGCTTTTGAGAATGAATCAAATTTAAAATCTACAGGTTATTTTAATGTTTCTTTGGCTTATTTGATAGATTTATAAAAGCCCATAATTTCCTTTAATATGATGGCTATTAATTTAGCGTATGCGGTTATGGGTAAGAATATTCTTGAGTAATTATAAGTCTATTTTCTATTATTAAATTTTAATTATTAACTTTGGGTATTATTACCCCTTAATATCTCCCCATTCTAAAAACACATGTCCAAAAACATATGTTTTAATTTTTAGTATAAAAATATTTATATGAATGGAATAATACATACTAAAACAATAAAACCTAAAGTAATTAGGTTTATTTTATCTAAAAATTTTATTTTTTTTTTAGTATTATTTTGTTTTTCTCAAAATACATTAGCGCAAAATACTGATAAGATTCTCCAAACAGTTAATGTAGGCATATATCACAATCCGCCACTAGAAGATTATGCAGATGGCCAAGCCATTGGATTATATCCAACACTTCTAGAAAAAATAGCCCAAAAGAATAATTGGCAATTAAACTATATTTATACTACTTGGGAAGAAGCTTACAGCAATTTATTAGAAGGGAAGATAGATTTGCTTCCCAATATTGTGTATTTGCCAGAACGCGATAGCTTGGTTGATTTTAATACCCAAACTATTTTAAATATTTGGTCTGAGTTATATTACAATACTAATGTTGATATTGAGAATTTATACGAGTTAAAAAGTAAAAAAATTGGTGTATTAAAAGGGGGAGCTCATGGTATAAAATTCAAAAAAATGATGGATAAGTTCAATATAAATATTAATTATATTGAATTTAATGACTATGAATCTATTGCTTTAGCTATTGAGAAAAAAGAAATTGCAGGTGGTATTTTTAATAATATTGTAGGATTAAAATTATCTAGAATTTATAAATTTAATAAAAGTAAGATGATTTTAGAACCTAATCGTTTGCTTTTTGCTACCAAAAAAGGTGAAAAATTAGATTTATTAAATGCTATTGATACGCAAATAGCTATTTGGGGGAAAAATAAAGATTCGTTTTATTTCAAATCTATTAATACTTGGATTACACAACAAGCTCAGAATGAATTTGATTATAAGTATCTAAAATGGTTTATAATTATAGTTTTAAGTATAGTATTATTAAGCATTCTTTGGGTTTGGTCTTTAAGAAGAAGTCTTAATAAAGCTCTATTAAAATATAAAAAATCTACTCTAAAGCTAGCTTCACAAAAAGAAGAAAAATACAAAATTGAAGCCATATTAAATCATACAGAAGATGATATTTGGTCTTTAGATCGCCATTTTAAATTAATAGCCTTTAACCAATCATTTAAAAAAACCTACTTAAATTAATATAAAAACAATATCAAAAAAGAGGAAACAAATAGATATAAA
>CAZGZH010000402.1:0-2111 GCA_964529645.1 uncultured Flavobacteriaceae bacterium | reverse complement strand
GGAATCTACTATTCATAGAAAGCAAATGTAAAAAAATAATACTTAGTAATTTATAAATTTTCTTGTGGATTCCAAAATAGACTTTCAAAGTTTATTATTTTATTATTTTTAACTTCAATTCCTTCATTTTCCAGTAACTGTTGCATTAAATTTGTCCCTTCAAAATGGGTCTTGCCCGTTAGTAATCCATTTCTGTTTACAACACGATGTGCTGGAATATCCTCTTGACCATGTGAGGCATTCATAGCCCAACCTACCATCCTTGCAGAGCGTTCGGCTCCTAAATATCGTGCAATTGCGCCGTATGACGTAACACGTCCATAAGGTATTTTTTTAGCTACAAGGTAAACCTTTTCAAAAAAATTAGACTCTTTCACACAAATAGGTTTATTAAAGTTACAATTCCCAATATTCCTGTTATGGCTCCCAAAATAAAATTTATATTTTTTGTAACGCGTCGTATTTTATGCGATATTTTATCTGCGGCAAAGCTGTACAAAAATAAAATTAGGAAAGTACCCAAAGTTGCTCCCAAAACAAAAGACAGTATAGACAAATTGCTAAAATCTAAATATCCTGTCATATCTAATGCTGCGCCAACTCCGCAATAATACGGAATGGCAAACATATTTAAAAACGATAAAAGCAATCCTATTGTAAAATTATTTTTTAAGCGCTGTTTTGGTGTATGGTTTTCTTTTCGTTCAGAAAAACCCTTTCTAAAAAAATATACAGACAGAATTATAAATATTACGGCAGCAACTTCTTTAACATAAACAACTAAATGTTGATTTTCTTTTAAGAGTTTAGTAATTAAAAGTGCAATAGTTGCTTGAAAAAAAACAGTAATAGAAGCCCCAATAGCATAGACTTTGGCTTTGTTACGACCTTTAGTTGTACTTATTTTAACAGCTGTCATATTGAGCATGCTAGGAGGTATTAAACCTAAAAAGGCAGAAACCAAACCTAATATAAAAACGATTAATAATGTCATTTAAACTGGGGTTTAAATTTAATGTAGGTTATGGGTTTCTTTTTTGCTAGAAATTGTTTTTCGTAAAATGTTTGGGTTAAAACAGCAACTTTGGGTGCATGTGGATTTTTATAAACGTCGTGATGCGCATACAAAAGAGCATGTCCTTGCGCTTCTATTAAACCTAAAGTGTATCCGTGTAGAAATTCGGAGTCAGTTTTTAAATGAATGACGCCATCTTTAACTAAAATATCTTGATATTTTTTTAAAAAGCTAGGATTTGTTAAACGGTGCTTGGTACGTTTAAATTTTATTTGCGGATCGGGGAAAGTTATCCAAATTTCTGAAATTTCTTTTTCGGCAAAACACATATCAATAAGCTCAATTTGCGTCCTTATAAAAGCCACATTGGTAATGTTTTCTTCTAAAGCTGTTTTAGCACCACGCCAAAAGCGCGCGCCTTTAATATCAATACCTATAAAATTCCTATCGGGATAAAGGCGGGCTAAAGCCAAAGAGTATTCTCCTTTGCCACAACCCAACTCTAAAGTTATAGGATTGTCATTCTTAAAAAAATGAGTCCATTTTCCTTTTAGATTGAACCCATCTTTAAGATCTTGGCGTGAAGGCTGAATGACATTAGAAAAAGTGTCGTTTTCGCGAAAACGCTTTAGTTTATTTTTGCTTCCCAAATCAATTAAATATAATCTTAAAGATTAGCGCCTTTATTGTGTTTTTTTAATTGGCTCATCCAAAAAGTAAAAGCTGTTAAACCAACTATAAATAACATAAAATTAGGGATATTCGAAATCCACCAATCGCCCGTAAAACGCAACTTGTCAAACGGAATAAATAAAACGTTGGTAAAAAAATCGGCTAAGGCTCTAAAAAAATTGTTTGCTATCATATCTTAAGTATCTTTACGCTGCAAAAGTATAAATTTTATAATGATTGCCAATTTTTTTAATAATGCTAAGCCCATAAAGAGTATTATACTTTTATTTATACTGATTGCGTTTTATATTTTGGCTCATTTTGGGATTGAAATTAAGTTTTTTTCTCTTGAATTTTGGAGCCTAAGGTTTGGAGGTCTACTCTTATTAATTGCTTTGTTTTTTGTATTTAACTTTATAATACC
>CAZGZH010000401.1:0-2111 GCA_964529645.1 uncultured Flavobacteriaceae bacterium | reverse complement strand
CGGTATTTTTTTCGGTTTGAATCTCTTCGACTTTAGCAAGTCTAAAACTTACATTTTTATAGCCCGACAGTTGCTTTCTAAAGGGAAAAACAATACTATCGGGTTCTAAACCACTGGTAGCAACTTGATATAAGAGTGGTTGAAATTGGTGAAAATTATTACGATCTATTAAAACTACTTGAACTTTCTGATTTTTCAAACCTTCTACCAATGCCAATCCGGCAAAGCCCCCTCCTATTACAACAACACGTGGCAATTTAGGTTGCGGCAAACATATTGACGCAACATCGCAACAGGTGTCATCATCACAACACTGAGATGTTTTATTTTCTTTCATTGTCTTAAAAGTTATTTTAACTTAATTTTCTTTTGACTACAATGTGTTATCCACGAATTGCTATCCTTAAAGATTAGGCTAGTTAATTACTTTTTCAAATCAGAAAACCAACTGGGTTTAAAGAATTTTACCCAAATAAATTATTGTAAATTTAGTGGGTATGACCATCGGCATTATGGTCTTTTTTCATCATTTTTTTATTCATCACCATTGTCATACCGCATTTAGGACAAACATCGCCTTTGTTTCCTGTTTCGTTAGGATGCATGGGGCAAACATACATGCCTTTTGCATCTGTTTGCATAGCTGTAGTTTTAGCTCTTAACGATTTAACATAGGCGTAAACTGCAAGTATTTCTTTTTCATTAAGAGAACCTCCCCAACCTACCATTGGCGAATCTTTTATACCATTTTTTATAATGTAAAGACGTCCTCTATCTGAATAATAACTAGAGTGTTCTGGGTCTGTAAAATCTGCTGGTTTAGGATTTAACGCTGCGGCAGCCATGCCATCTCCTTTACCCGTTGTACCGTGACAGGTAAAGCAAGTTCTGTCGAAAATTGTTTTCCCTAAGCTTATTTGAGCCTCTGTAGCTTCTGTAATGGGTTTGTTGTAATCTTCACCCAATTCTCCTTTTAGCCAATCTCTTACGTCATCCATATGTTTCATATGCCCTTCCATATGGTCATCGCCTTTGTGGGAATGTCCATCAGCATCATGGTCGTCGTCATCATCGTGATCGTCATCATGCTTCATGTTTTGCATACCTTTCATGTTTTGCATTTTGCTTTTGTTAGACTTGTTTGTGTCTTTACATCCTGTTAAAGATATTAGCGTTATAAAGGCTATAAAAACCGTTATTGTACTTAAATAAATTGCTTTTCTCATAATAATATTGATTATTAAATTAGTATACTTTTTAAAATTTCTATTCGTTTATTAGTTGAACTTTATCGGTAAAAAAATATGTTAAATGAGGTATCCCATCAAAGTTAAGTAAATATACTATTTTAATGGGATACTCATTATTAACCAAAATTAACCAATATTTATAAAACTCTATAAAAAAAATTCACTCCAAAGATATTTTGATTTATTAGTAATTCTCTACACTATTAAGGTTGAAATTTACAATATTTTGTCTAAAGACTTTCTATCCCAATGAGATAGCTTTTTATACTCTCCCATACGCATACCGGTGATTTGTTTAAACTGGCTTGATAAATAATTAACGCTACTATAGCCCAAATCGTACGATATTTCTGTAAAATTTAGCTCACCAGTTTCTATAAGTTCTTTAGCTTTTTCTATTTTTAAATGAATAAAATATTTTTCTATAGTTACGCCTAAATTTGAAGAAAACAATTTGCTTAAATACGTATAATCTTTATGTAAATCTTTGGACAAGATAGTAGATAGATTGGTGGTCATTTTTATAGGCAAATTGCTTATCAGCTCTACTAATAAAGCCTTTATAGCTTCTACAATTTTAGTGTCTTCATCAATAATCAGTTCAAAATCATGCCTTTTTAAAACGCGTTCAAAATCTTGTAAAGAAATTTTAAATTCAGGGTACTTAATTAAGGCTTTACCCAATTTAATTTCTAGAATAGTTGCCCCAAGTTTATCTAATTCTTCTGTGACTACATTTATACAACGGTTACATACCATTCCTTTTATGCGCAGTTCTTTGAGTTTTTGAGATACCATTTTTTTTGACTTAAATTATTGAAATAAATACTACTAATGTATAAAAATTCGACCAAGTTAGTT
>CAZGZH010000400.1:0-2112 GCA_964529645.1 uncultured Flavobacteriaceae bacterium | reverse complement strand
CTAAAGGCCCCTCCCGCCAAAGTCGGGCAGGCATAGGGGACAATTGTTGTAGTGAATAATTTTTTATACAGTATTGAAGAAAAAATATTAGTTAAACCACCTCTACAAACAAGGCCTCGTCATTTTTATAAACTTTTGCTAAGTAGCTTTTGGTTAATCCTTTAATAGTTTTGTCCCACTTTTTATTGCTTAAACCCGATTGTATTTTTAATGCTGATAGCAAAACAGGACTGTTGGCTTTTAGGGTTTTTAAAACAGCTTTTTCGTCCTCAGTCAAAGCAACAGTTTTTACTTCGGGTTTCATTTGTGGAAAAAAGAGGACTTCTTGAATAGACGCATTGTTTGTCATAAACATAGTTAAACGGTCTATACCAATACCAATACCAGAAGTAGGTGGCATGCCATACTCTAAAGCGCGTACAAAGTCGTGGTCAATAAACATGGCTTCATCATCCCCTTTTTCAGATAATTTTAATTGTTCTTCAAAACGCTCTTTTTGGTCTATTGGGTCGTTTAATTCTGAATAGGCATTTGCCAGCTCTTTACCCGAAACCATTAATTCAAAACGTTCTGTCAGTCTTGGGTCTTCGCGATGTTCTTTACATAAGGGACTCATTTCTTTTGGATAATCTGTAATAAAAGTGGGTTGAATGTAGGTGTGTTCACATTTTTCACCAAAAATTTCATCGATTAATTTTCCAACACCCATACTGTCATCAGCTTCTATATCTAATTTATGACATACTTCAATTAATTCTTGTTGATTCATTCCAGTAAGGTCGAAACCAGTATGTGTTTTTATAGCTTCTAAAATAGGAACACGTGCATAAGGCGCTTTAAAATTAATTTGATATTCTCCAAAAGTTACTGTCGTATTGTTATTAGATTCTAAAGCCACTTTTTCTAATAATTGTTCGGTCATAGCCATCATCCAATTGTAATCTTTGTAGGCAACATAAAGTTCTACTTGTGTAAATTCAGGATTATGGGTTCTGTCCATCCCTTCGTTACGAAAATCTTTCGCAAACTCGTACACAGCATCAAAGCCCCCAATAATCAATCGTTTTAAATACAATTCATTGGCAATTCGCAAATACAATGGCATGTTTAAAGCATTGTGATGTGTGACAAATGGACTTGCCGCAGCCCCTCCGGGAATGGGTTGTAAAATGGGTGTTTCGACTTCTAAATAACCGCGTTCGTTAAAAAATTGACGGATGGCATTGGTTATTTTTGTGCGTTTTATAAAGGTGTCTTTTACAAAATCGTTTACTATTAAATCGACGTAGCGTTGACGGTAGCGCATTTCGGGATCGCTAAAGGCATCGTGAACTTTGCCATCGGCATCCGTTTTTACAACAGGAATAGGACGCAATGATTTTGACAAGACAATTATCTCTTTGGCTTTGATAGAAATCTCGCCTACTTTGGTTTTAAAAAGTATGCCTTTTACACCGATAATATCGCCAATATCAAGCAGTTTTTTAAAGACTTCGTTATAAGCTGTTTTGTCTTCATCGGGGGCAATCTCATCACGATTGACATATATTTGCATACTACCCGAAGCATCTTTAACGGCTGTAAACGATGCTTTTCCCATAATACGTCGGCTCATCATTCGTCCAGCAATAACCACTTCTTGTCCCTCAAACTTATCAAAGTTTTCTAACAGTTCTTTGACGTGATGTGTGGTTTTATACTGTGCGGCAGGATACGGATTTATTCCCAATTCTCGCAAGCGTTTTAGCGATGCGCGGCGTACTATTTCTTGTTCTGATAACTGCATAATTAATACTTATTTAAAGCCTGCAAATATAGTTTATATACTAATTTTCGCCTTGTTTTTAACCAAATATTTTAAAAATATTGGCTTCTTCGCCAGCTACAAAAAGCTCATCGCCCTCATCAAATGTAATATTTGGATTACTTATAATTTCTGATTTTTTGCCAACTTTACGTATAAAGACTGATATTTTGTGTTTATTTCTCAAGTCGAGCTCCTTTAAAGTTTTACCGGCCATATGTTTAGGCACTTTAACACTCACCATAGAAATATCGGTATCTAAACTAAATATTTCTTGAATGTTAGGATGTGTAATGCGATTGGCCAAT
>CAZGZH010000399.1:0-2118 GCA_964529645.1 uncultured Flavobacteriaceae bacterium | reverse complement strand
TTGGCTGACCAAATACTCTGGATTTGTGCCTGATAATAAGCTCAGAAACAATAGCGCGTCTGCTTTTTCAGAAATTTGTGACACGTCACCCGGAAAGAGAATTATTTTTAGAGAAGTCTGTTCTTTGAGGGCTTTTACTAAATCTTGTGTTTTATTTGCTGTAACAACACTGCCTCCTACCAAAATAAAATTGGCATTAAATGCAATAATGTTTTCAATAATTTCTGTAATTTTTGATACATCTACTTTTTCTGGATCTAATAAGATGGCTAATAATTTCTTACCACTCCTTTTAGCTATTTGTAATTGCTCGAGAACTTTCATAAATTATTCTTTTGGTAAAGCATAGACGCAAGCAAAAGTATCTTCTATAAATAAAAAATGAATGGTGTATTTTTTTTGCCAATCATTAAAAATTACGCGCCCACTAGAAAAACCGTCCTTAAACAAAAATGGATTAATGGCAATGTGTTCTCTAAAACTCAATCCGCCATAAGGATAGGTTTTATACATCGCCTCTTTAGCGCCCCAAATTATGGTGAGTTGTTTGACCAAATCTTCTTCAGAAAGCGCATCGTAATCGGTGTTGACAAATTTATGCTGAATCACTTTTATTTTATTGCGCAACATTTCAATATCAATCCCAACATCATTATTACTTATCGCAATAGCAGAAAAATGATATGAATGTGTAATTGAAATATGCTTACCATCCTTTAAAAGTGGTTTTCCATAAGAGTTGTAATACAAATCGGCATCAGAATAACCCGCCTCTTTTAACAAATAACGCACACTTAAAAACCCACGTTGATGCAACTCAGATTGCATATTACTAATACGCGCTTTACTTCTATTATTTAAATAGACCCCTTCTTTTAAATAGTCTAAAGATTCCTCTATTTTCCAAATGTAAATAGTCGTCTTTTTGTTAGGTCTAATTAATTTGTATAAAGGCATTTAGAAAGTAAAAGGTATTTTGTAGATTTGCACATTCAAAATACAAAGATACTAATATGAGTACAGAAACATCAACAAAGATGAAATTTAAAGTAAAAGACATTAGCTTAGCCGATTGGGGCCGCAAAGAAATTCATTTAGCCGAAGCCGAAATGCCCGGTTTAATGAGCTTACGCGAAGAATATAAAGAGGAACAGCCTCTTAAAGGTGCGCGTATTGCAGGATGCCTTCATATGACAATACAAACAGCAGTTTTAATAGAAACACTTGTCGCTCTAGGCGCCGAAGTAACTTGGAGTTCTTGTAATATATTTTCTACACAAGACCAAGCCGCCGCCGCCATTGCTGCTGCCGGTATTCCTGTGTATGCCTGGAAAGGTATGAATGAAGAGGAATTTGACTGGTGTATAGAACAAACTTTATTCTTTGGTGAAGATAAAAAACCATTAAATATGATTTTAGATGACGGTGGTGATTTAACCAATATGGTTTTAGATCGTTATCCTGAACTTGTAAAAGGCATTAATGGTCTTTCTGAAGAAACAACAACAGGTGTGCACCGTTTATACGATCGTGTAAAAGAAGGAACACTACCTATTCCCGCCATAAATGTTAACGATTCTGTTACAAAATCTAAATTCGACAATAAATACGGTTGTCGCGAAAGTGCCGTTGATGCTATTCGTCGGGCAACTGATATTATGTTGGCTGGTAAACGTGTAGTTGTCTGTGGCTATGGCGATGTGGGTAAAGGAACTGCTGCTTCGTTTAAAGGAACAGGTGCTATTGTAACAGTTACAGAAATCGACCCAATTTGCGCTCTTCAAGCGGCAATGGAAGGATTTGAAGTTAAAAAATTAGATAACGTTATTGGAAATGCTGATATAGTTATTACCACAACTGGTAACAAAGACATCGTTCAAGAAAGACACTTTAGAGCTTTAAAAGACAAAGCTATTGTCTGTAATATTGGTCATTTTGACAATGAAATTGATATGGCATGGCTCAACAAAAATTACGGTGACACTAAAAATACCATAAAACCACAAGTTGATCAATATACAATTGACGGTAAAGAAATTATTGTTTTAGCTGAAGGTAGATTAGTAAACTTGGGTTGTGCTACAGGACATCCTAGTTTTGTAATGAGTAACTCGTTTA
>CAZGZH010000398.1:0-2120 GCA_964529645.1 uncultured Flavobacteriaceae bacterium | reverse complement strand
AATTTAGCAAGTATCGCATTTCAATGGACACCCTTTTCAAAATACATGAATACACCCATTGGTAAAATACGTGCCAAAAATGGGCAATTAAAAATTATAGCACAACTAACGCAAAGCTTTGACAATGTATTAAATGGCGACTTTAATTTTACACAATTTAATTTTAAAATCGCGCATAAAATTAAAGCCCTAAACAAAAGTACCACCAGTTTTTTAATTCAAGGTGGCTTGGTTTTTGGCGAGGCGCCTATTTCGCATCTCTACAATGCTTTTCCCAATTATGCGCTTAAAAATCCGTGGCAAAAACGCATAAATCTATCAGGTACCAATGCTTTTGAAACGATGACATTTAACGAGTTTTTATCAGATAAATATATTTCTTTCCAGATACGTCAATCGTTTAACCGACTTAAAATAAGTAAAAAGTTTAGACCTCAATTCAATTTGGTGTCAAGGTTTGCTATTGGCACTATTGATAATCCGCAATATCAAAGAGGATTTGCTTTTAAAAAAATGGAAAAAGGTTATTTTGAATCGGGCTTAGAACTCAATAAATTTCTACTAAAAGGTTTTGGTTTTAGCTTTTTCTATCGCTATGGTGCTTATCACAATCCAAAATTCGAAGATAATTTAGCCATAAAACTCAACTATCACTTTGGTTTAAATTTCTAACAATTACAAGCAAGTATTTCATAACTTTGCGCAACTTTAATTTTTTTTACTAAATGGGTTTTTGGGGTTTTGTATCGCGCTTAATATTAAAAAACAGAATTATTATTCTGATTTTAATAGCAGCGATTTCTTATGGCCTTTTTACACAAACAAAATATATAAAATTTTCGCATACAGAGGCCAATATGTTGCCGTCTGACCATCCTGCTTCTATAATTTACGATGGTTTTTTAAAAATTTTTGGAGAAGAAGGCAACCTCATTATTCTTGCCGTAAAAGATTCTACATTTTTTACCCCCACTAAATTTAACAATTGGAATGCGCTTTCAAAAAGACTAGATTCTTTTAAAGAAGTAGATTTTACTTTTTCTTTGGGCGATGTAAAAAAGCTTAAAAAAGATGTCGCTCATAAACGTTTTGTAGTAGAACCGCTTTATGATACCATACCACAAACAAAAGAAGCCGTAGATAAAATAACTAAAGATCTTTTTCAAGACTTACCCTTTTTCGATAATTTTATTTACAACAAGAAAACCAAAACTATAAGAACCTTAGTTTATCTTAAAAAAGAAATTGTCAATACAAAAGCACGTCAAGATTATATTTTAAATCAGTTAAATCCTATTATTTCTCAATTTGAAAAGGATAATAATTTAGATGTTCATGTGTCGGGTATGCCTTACGTCCGCACTATGAATGCCCAAAGTATAAAAGCTGAGATAGGGACTTTTGTGGGCTTAGCTTTTGGCGTTACGGCGCTGATTTTCTTTTTATTCTTTAGGTCTTTTCGCACCACTTTTATTGCCATGTTTACGGTTAGTGTAGGTGTTTTATGGGCTTTTGGCATTATAGGTGCTTTTCAATACGAGGTAACTGTTTTAACAGCTTTAATTCCACCTTTAATAATCGTCATTGGGGTTCCTAATGCTATTTTTCTGATAAATAAATATCAAAACGAGATTAAATTACATGGCAATCAGGCCAAATCGTTACAACGTGTTATCTCAAAAATTGGTAATGCTACATTAATGACCAACATTACAACAGCCTCTGGTTTTGCCACTTTTATCTTTACTAAAAGTCAGATACTAAAAGAGTTTGGTATCATTGCTTCTTTAAATATAATGTCTATTTTCTTACTGTCGTTATTACTTATTCCTATTATTTACAGTTTCATGCCTATCCCTAATGACAAGCATTTAAAGCACCTTGAAAAGAAATGGATAGAAAATGTTGTTAAGTCTTTAGAAAATGTAGTACGCTTTCACAGATTTGCTGTTTATGCCACCACAGTTGTAATTATTATTGTGAGTATGATTGGCATTTATATGATTCACGTTTCGGGAAGTCTTATTGACGATATGCCAAAAAACAAACCTTTTTATAAAGATATAGTCTTTTTCGAAAATGAATTTGGCGGCATTATGCCGCTTGAAATAATGGTAGAT
>CAZGZH010000397.1:0-2122 GCA_964529645.1 uncultured Flavobacteriaceae bacterium | reverse complement strand
TTGCATACGTATCTTCTCATATTCATCTATACCCCACAAATAACATATAGTCATATTATATAAAAAATGACTCACCACCAAAGAGTGCACCATGTGAACCTATTTCTAAGGTCTCTATTAAATCGTCAAATAATTGTCTGTCTATTTTATATTTTTCTACCTGTGCTTTTTTGAGCATTTCAAAACCGCGATGCGCCCCAATCCGACACGGATAGCACTTACCGCAGCTCTCATCGGCTGTAAATTCTAAGAGATGCTCTAAGTATTTTATCATTGGAAATTTCTCGGGAATAGATACCACACTAGCATGCCCCAATAGAAATCCATTTTCGGCAAACGATTCAAAATCTAAAGTCAAATCTTTAATTTTGTGCAAAGGAATAATACCCCCAAGCGGCCCGCCAATTTGCACGGCTTTTACAGGCTTTTTAAAGCCTTTGCCATAATCATTAAATACAATTTCTAGCGGTGTGCCCATCTCTATTTCATATAAGCCGGGACTGTTAAAAAAACTATCTAAGCACACCAATTTAGTTCCTGTAGATTTTTTAGTTCCCAACATGGCGAAAGCACCACCGCTTCGTTGTAAAATCCAATAAATATTGGCAAAAGTTTCAACATTAGACAATACAGTTGGCTTACCATATAAGCCATATTGAGCTGGATAGGGTGGTCTTACGCGTACTTCGGGTCTTAAGCCCTCAATTGAGTTTAAAAGTGCCGTCTCTTCGCCACAGACATAGGATCCCTGACCGCGAATTATCTTAAATTTAAAACCATTTAAAAGCCTCTTCTTTTTTAATTGATCTATAGCTTCTGCTATCTTACGTATAGAATCGGGATATTCACCTCTAATATAGAGAACACCTGTATCTGCACCTACATAATAACCAGCCGTCATCATTCCAAATAGGACTTTATGGGGTTGGTGTTCCATAAGATACATGTCTGAGTACGCCCCAGGGTCACCTTCATCGGCATTGCAAACTATATATTTTTGTGTACTCTTTTCTTTAGCAACAGTATCTAGTTTTATCCAAAAAGGAAAGCCAGCACCACCGCGACCGCGTAAACCCGATTGCTTTATATTCTCTAAAATAAAGTGCTTTTCTGCCTTATAGGGCTCTAATATGGGATATATTTTAGTATAGTCTTCTGTGTTTGAAGTCAATATAGAAGTGCTGTTGTAACCTATTTTGTAAGAGTTATATTTAGGCTTTTTAAATTTTATAATGTCGTCTAAGGTCAAAGGTCCTTTTGAAGAATAGGTTTTATCGTCATACATAAAAGCAGCGTTTGTATGACAATGCCCTAAACAAGCTGCTGAGCCTATTTCGTCTTTGTTAAAATGTTTTTTCAATCGTTTTTTTAGCGCCTCTTGGCTGTTAGCTACCATACAAGCTGTACCGTTGCAAACATGAACTTTTTTATCGAGGTTTTCGGGTTTTAAAAAATCGTAAAAAGAACGTGTGGCAAAAATGACAGAATCATCAATCATAAAACGCTGAGCCAGTTTGTGGTACTCTTTTTCTGAAGAAGCTTTATGAGCTAGCTTAGCAATATTTTCAAAAAGGTTATCGTCTATGCCTTTACGTGCTGATAGTGTTCTTATATTTTTATTTGCCATTATGCCTTTAATTTAGGCTAAAAATAATAAATTATTATGAAAGCACTTTTTTTAGTCTGTTAAACTTTTTGACAGTGCAGAACCTTTAGTTGATTTTCTAAATCGGTTATAAAAAATAAATAGTCCAAACCACCATCTTTAATTTTGAATTTTTTTCGGATATCCCTTACTGATAAGGAGAAATTACGTGTCGTGATATTTGCTTTTGTATTTTGATATTTTGATTTTATCTGTTTCTTGTCGAAATTTAAAACAGCTAATACTTCAAAACGACGTCCCGGAAAATCTATTAATTCTCCCGCTGTAAAAAGATGGGTATTTTGATGTAATTTAGAGAGCTTAAAAGCCTCTGAAAGGTGTTTAAAACCGCCCGATTTAAGAATGGCTACATTGGGCTCATAAAGGTATTTATTAATAAAGTTATACTTTATATTACTTATTTCATCTAACTGATATTCATATTTTTGAAATTCATTATAAATAATATTTATAGTG
>CAZGZH010000396.1:0-2130 GCA_964529645.1 uncultured Flavobacteriaceae bacterium | reverse complement strand
GATGTAAGTCCCCATTTCTGCGGCCTTAGTAACCAAATTGTTTTCTTCAATTATTTTAAGATTTTCTATCGCAGCAGCACAAGCCACGGCATGAGCCGAGTAGGTGAGGCCTAACAACATAGGAATATTATCAAAATGTTTGGCTATGGTATCGGTAACTGTCATGGCGCCTAAAGGCAAATAACCCGATGTCAAGCCTTTGGCCATACACATAATATCGGGTGCTACTTGATGGTGGTCTATGCCAAACATTTTTCCGGTGCGTCCAAAACCACTCATCACTTCGTCATCAATCATCAAGATACCGTATTTATCGCAGATGTCACGGACTTTTTTAAGATACATAGGCGGGTATTTTATACAGCCTGATGAGCCCGATTCTCCTTCAAAAAGAATAGCAGCAATAGCCTCCGGATTTTCGAATTTAATCACACGCTCTAAATGTGCTAAGGCACGTTGGCCACATGCTGTAACAGAACTCGAGCCCCACGGACAACGATAGGCATAGGGATTTTCTACGTGCACAAAGTTATTTACCGCCTGACTGTCGACTGCAAAACGACGTGGGTCGCCTCCGGCCGTAATCGCTCCGTAAGTCGCCCCGTGATAAGAACGGTAATGGGTTATAATTTTAGGACGTCCTGTGTAAATCCGTGCTAATTTAATAGCGTTTTCTATGGCGTCGGCACCGCCCAAAGTAAAAAAGGTTTTAGTAAGGTTGCCGGGTGTTATTTCGGCCAATTTTTTACCGAGTGCGCCCCGTACATCGGTTGCCATACCGGGATATACATAACTGACTTGCTCCATTTGTTTGGCAACGGCTTTGGTAATACGCTGATTGCCGTGACCAATATTAACATTCATGAGTTGTGATGAAAAATCGAGGTATTTTTTACCATCTCTGTCATAGACATAAGAGCCTTTGGCGTGACTGGCATTAATAGGGTTAAGGCCGCCTTGTTTGGCCCAAGAGAAAAGTGTGTAATCGAGGTTATTTTTTATGATGTTGTTCATTTTGTGTGGTGTTTTTTGTTTTAGGTTTGAAGTCCGAAGACGGGAGACCGAAGCTTTAATTAATTTTCTTTCTAAAAGCAATCATCATATTCATTAAATTAAATGATGCTTCATAATGTTTGTTAAATTCTTTTTCTGATATATAGTTACGTCTTTTAGCTTTATGCAGGCAGGTCACAACTTCAGCTAAAGAACGAATGGCATAGCCCATAAATTTTTTAAATTCCGGATTTGATTGACCAATTGATCCTTCTGAGATATTTAATGCTATTGAGTCAACTGCTCTAATTGTCTGTGAAGAGAGGTTGTAGATTTCTTTCTTTGGGAATTTTTTAATAAAATCATTAACTTCTTCACCAAAGTCCATGGCCTTCTGCCAGATTATCAACTTTTCAAATTTAAACTTTGTCTGTTGCATTTTATAACTTCAATTAATTATAAGAGAATTCATCCAACTCCCGACTTCTAGCTTCGGTCTTCAAATCAACTCATCCAATTAATTTGTGCTTCGGGATTCCATTTGGTGGTCATTTTTTTGTTTTGTGTCCAGAATTCTATGGAGCTGCGACCTGTAATATCGCCCACGCCGAATTTAGAATCGTTCCACCCGCCAAAAGAAAAAGGTTCTCGCGGTACCGGCACACCAATATTAACACCAATCATACCCGCACTGGCACGTTTCATCACTTCTTTGGCCATACCACCACTTTGTGTAAAGACCGCCGCCGCATTGCCGTAATGAGAACCGTTTTCTATTTCAAGAGCTTCATCCAGGTTTTTAGCTCTGAGGATGGAAATAACGGGACCAAAAATTTCTTCACGTGCTACCGACATATCCGTAGTCACGTAATCTATAATGGTAGGACCTACATAATAACCACCTTCTTTACCTTTAACGGTTGTATTGCGACCGTCGACTAAAATTTTAGCCCCATCGGCTTCCGCCTGCGCGATATAATTTTCGATACGTTCTTTAGCCGCCGCACTGATAACCGAGCCCAAATTCTCTCCGGCAACAATTTTTTTAGCTTCTATAACCATCTTGTCAATAATATGTTGCACCTTATCTACGCCCACCATAACCGAAGCCGCCATACAACGCTGACCGGCACAGCC
>CAZGZH010000395.1:0-2131 GCA_964529645.1 uncultured Flavobacteriaceae bacterium | reverse complement strand
GTTACATATGGGTTGTTGTGGAGGATCAAAACAAGCACGAATAGTAAGTTCGCAGGAGGCTTTAAAAGCGATGACAGATCAAGATGTGGTAGAAATTGTTTATACAAGTCAAAACAAGGGTCAGCATCCGGTTATTGGAGTTGTTGAACCTCGGGTTAGTTATGGCTATCACGCTGCGGGAGACAGATTTTACGTACGACGAGTAGATGTTGCTGCGCAACCGCGACTATTTAAAATTATTGTTTCAGATGTAGTAACGAGTGCTGAAGCTGTACGGCAATTAAAACCAGTTACCGAAGAGGTTATACTATCGGAACCACCGGAACTTAAAGAAGAAGATGTTCTTCTTACGGATTTGCTGGTTAATTTAAAACTATCAAAAACTGTTTGGCGTAGCTTGTTAGCAAAATATCAAACTGCAACACAATTAAAAGATGTGTCTGTTTCAAAATTAACAAATCTTGAAGGTATTGGAACATATACTGCACGAAAAATTCGAAGAGAGGTACAAAAGTGGCACGCGCAGACACCGTAACGCTTATGGGTTTAGATCGTTACGCAGCGCTTATGGGCTTAGCGCTTTTACAATTTAATCAAGCAACCATTCAATTGCCTTCAGGACTTACAGTGTTTCCTATACAATCGCGGTGCAATGATTTATGGTTTCAACATCCGTGGCAATCACCGGATTATGTTAGTCGGGATGAATTAGCTACCGAACTTCAGTCTGCTGAAGAAGATTTAATTTCCGTTTTACAATGGTCTCCTGCGCCGCACTGGGTTACAAAAGTGGTTCCATTTCCTCGAACACATTGGGATGCTCGATTACGTCAAATATCTTTAGCAGCACAACCGGTAGATATTAAGTTAGGAGAACGATTTCTTATTGCCGGCGGTCAACGGGCGGCCACACTATTAGAAAGTGGTGTAGCAGTAGTGTTTTCTGATGCGGACGGTGATGGTTTTGCTGAAAGAGCAACTATTTCTGTGGCTACAACTATTACCGAAACTACAGAATTACAAGTGTTTTTTACAGGACACAACGGCGCAAAAGAGTGGCAAATACGTGATCCAATTTCAGTTACGGCGAACGGAACAACTGCTACATTTATTTTTAATTCATGGCAGTTGCTTAATCCAGATTTGTGGGACGTATTTCCGACATCTGAACAAGTAGATACTTCTGTTATACTTGACGGTACTCAAGCTTCTTTAGTTAGTGTTGTCGATGTTTATAGAGTTTATAATAACACTACAACTACTTCTTGTGAGTTTATTTGGCCTTCTACTAAAGGAGGTGTAGATTCATTGGGATTAACTACTCAAACAGGGATTGTCGAAGTGTTAGACAGTGTGCGAGGTTATATACGTATTTTTCCGGCAACATACAACGCAACTACTGCTTCCTGGAGCCGTTCATCGTGGTCAAAAACATATTTACCTCAAAGTGTGCGGCTTTGGTACTATGCTGGAAAACAAGATAGTTCCCGATATGATCAACTTTCTAATTATTGGGCGTACACTATTATGCTTTTAACTACAGCGCGTTTAAATAAAACATTGAGCAGTTGTGATCCTATTCGAAATCGTGCTGAACGTTTACAAACTGATTTACTTACAACACCTCGAATAGTTGTACCTTTTGATGTTTATGCAAATCCTTTTGGCATGCGTATTGGTGAAATTATGACATATCGTCGCGTAGTTAAAACAAATGTACAACGACATGCAGGAGAAATAATATGAAATATGTATTTTATACTGATGAAAAAGATCTTATACATCGTGTTCTTTTACCTACCGTTGCTTTGGATGAAGAAGCGGCTGAAAAAGGGATTCCCGCGGATATTCCGTGTTTAGATACTATTGATTGGCAGGAGGTGCAAAAAGAATTACACAACCTTTTAACTAAACGAGAAATATACACTAAAGAAGATTTATCTCGAGTTCCGGGCGGTATTACATCTGTTATTTTAGCTGTTTTACGTCCGCGACTTAAACGACTTTATTCTTAATTTTTTGGAGGAAACCTTATGACTACTACAACTGGCTTATCTCGTGTATTTTTAATTGAAAACAAGGCTGGTCCTGCTAACGCACCAGATTACGAATCTCTTATGAAAGCTGAAGG
>CAZGZH010000394.1:0-2138 GCA_964529645.1 uncultured Flavobacteriaceae bacterium | reverse complement strand
ATAACCAAGTTTGTCTTTGTAGAACTTAGTAAACTTCCTGTATTTTTTATGGCTTGTGTTATTTGTGCATTTGTCGCATTGGGATGCGCTTGCCACAAACAAGCCACCAAACCTGCCGTAATAGGTGAAGCAAAGGACGTACCGCTGGCTACAGAAACATTCCCCACACTGTTAATTAAGACAGAAGAGACACCCATTGCCGAAACATCGGGTTTTGTTCGCCCATCTGATGTAGGACCAAATGAGGTAAAACTCGCCGTATTTTGACTGGCATCTACAGCGCCAATACTCAATACCGAAGGGGCATCGGCCGGTGCTGAAATATAATGCCAAGGACTCCCTCCCTCATTGCCCGCTGCATTGACCAATATCATTCCCCGCGAAAAAGCTATTTCTGCCCCACGACTTATAAAGGTGGTATTGCCGTCCATATCGGTATAAGAATAATCGTCATACGATGGATCGAATGTTGTATAGCCCAAAGAAGTATTAATCACATCAACCCCTAAACTATCCGCACGTTCTGCCGCTTCTACCCACAGACTTTCTTCGAGTGGGGTTTCGTTATTGTTATCTTCGGTAATAAAAAGGTAATATTTAGCATCTGGGGCTGTACCCACCAAACTGCCATCTACAAAACCACCCATAGTCGATAAAACAGCGGCGCCGTGCCAACTGCCTGTATAAAAATTGGTACTACGCCCTACGAAATCGTAACCGCCTAAAATTTGGTTGTTTGTCCGCAATCGGCTAAAAGCACTAAAGGTATTGACACCCGGAAAACCAGCATCTAAAACGGCAATAATCATGCCTGTGCCCGTAAAATTTTGCTGATGCAGGTAATCGCCGTGCAACATAGTTATTTGTGATGCCGAAGTGCCGTAATTAAAATTGGTGTTTTCTTTTTCGAATTTTGAAGGTTTCTTTGTTTTTGCTTTATCACTTCTAAAAGAGGTTAAATTATTTGTTGCGAAATCGATACTGCTTATAAAACTGTACGTTGTTTTAAGGGCTTGTATAGCTGTTTGTGAACCTAATATATACACTGCATTTAGCCATTTAGATTTGGCCATTACAGTAATCCCTGCCGTATTATCTAAACTGTTAATATAACTTAAACTCACGGGGACATCTTTAGTATCTAAGGCGATACCTTGCTTTGATCGCCTATCTAAAGACCTTTGTGTAAGCATTGTAAGTGGGTTTGCTAAAAAAGTAGCTTGATTAAGTTTGTCTGTAAAGTACACCCAAGCGGCTTCTTGCGAAAAGGCAAAAGATATTGAAAATAATAAAATAAAAAGTAAAAGTTTTTTCATAATTCAGTCTCAAATATACACAATACTATTAATTATAATTAGAACGACTATAAATTTAACACTCCAGTTTCTAAAACGCAAGAATCTTTAAAACTGATTATATCTTTTGTGATTATAGTTTGTCTTATCTTGCAACACAAAACCATAGTTTAAATTTCTATGTCTGATAAAAAGAAAACACAGCATACTACAAAAACAAGATTGCACATTCGGAATAAACACCGTGAGCGTTACAATTTAAAATTACTCACAGATTCTTGTCCAGAATTAGCACAATTTGTCACTAAAAATAAATATGGTGATGACACTATTGACTTCTTTAACGCCAATGCTGTTAAGACACTTAACAAAGCTTTGCTTAAGCGCTATTATGACATAAGTTTTTGGGAAATCCCTAAAGGCTATCTCTGTCCCCCCATTCCCGGAAGAGCAGATTATATCCATCATATTGCCGATGTTTTAAGTGGCAGTAACTTTGGCAGAATTCCAAAAGGGCCTAAAATTAAATGCCTTGATATTGGCGTAGGAGCAAATTGTGTTTATCCCATTATTGGTAATAGCGCATATGGTTGGTCTTTTATTGGCGCTGATATTGACCCCATTGCCATGGCATCTGCCAATAAAATAATTACATCAAATTCCAATCTAAAAGATACAATTGAATGTCGGTTACAAACCAAACCCTCAGAAACTTTCTTTGGAATTATTAAAAAGGACGAGCTAATTGACCTGTCTATTTGTAATCCTCCTTTTCACGCCTCACTAGCTGAAGCTCAAAAAGGAACGCTTAGAAAACTCAGCAATCTCAAAAAAGATCGGTAA
>CAZGZH010000393.1:0-2141 GCA_964529645.1 uncultured Flavobacteriaceae bacterium | reverse complement strand
TAAAAAAAGCTGTAAATTTTCCAAGTCTAAATAAGCCAATTAATAAAATTGGAAACAATAGAAATTTAATTGGATACTGCGTTTTTATAATAAAAAATATAAATAGATATATTACAGCTATATAAATTAAAAGTTCTAGAAATTTAAGTCTGTTATCAGGATATAATATTTTTTTCGGAAAACTTACTACAAGAGGCGTAATTATAAGAATACCAAGAGCATCACTAATCCACCAACTTCTAAAAATAACATCAAAACTGTGCCAACTGTCGTTAAAATATACGTAAATCATAGACCCTATTAAGCCATTTAATAAAGTAATTATTACAACTGTTAAAATAAAATAACCACTACTTTTTAGACTGCTTAAAATTAATTTTGGTTTAGAAAATTTAGTAATTAAATAAAACCCTAACGCAGCTTCTAAAACATTATTTAAACTTGAAGCTACTTGAAATAAAATAGCACTAGAAAAAGTATGACTTTCATAGTTAGTTGTAATATAAGCTACTAATAAGTCTCCAATAAAAATGAGTGGTATATATTTATAACCTTTTAACAATAAGATTGTTAGAGAAATTCCTATAGGAATCCAAAAAGCTACAATATTAGTTTCTTTAAAAATTAATAGATTTTGAAATCTAGCAAACAAGAAATATCCTGCTAATGCTAAAATTATAAAAAACCATTTGTTAAGTGTTTGTTTCATGTTACACTTTTATTTCATTAATCTAAACCCCCCAGTCTATTATAATGATTTTACAGTTTTAAAATAGAAAGAACTGATATGCAAATTTATAAACTTAAAATAATATGTATATTAGTAAAAAGGATTAATTTTCAAGGATTTTTGATTTTTAACCTTAGGTCTAACAGGTCTAACTCAGGTTTTAAAATAAATGCTTGTTTTATACACAAGAATTGTAATTTTGCCAAATGAAAGTTTATTTTGACAATGCGGCTACTACGCCTTTACATCCTGAGGTTATTAATTATGTAACCAATATAATGTCTGAGCATTTTGCGAATCCCTCTTCCTCGCATCAGTTTGGGCGGCATGCTAAAAACCTAGTGGAATCAGCTAGAAAAACAATTTCCAAACATTTAAATTGTCACCCAAACGAAATTATTTTTACAGCAGGTGGGAGTGAAGCCGATAATTTAATTCTGCAAAATGCAGTTCAAAATTTAAAAGTCGCGCGTATTGTTACTTCTAAAATAGAACATCATGCGGTTTTATATAAAATTGCTGATTTACAAAAGCACTTTAATATTGAGGTTGATTATGTATCGCTTGACGCGGATGGATCTGTAAATATTTCTCATCTTGAAGCTTTATTACAGGATGATACACATAAAACTTTGGTAAGTTTGATGCATATTAACAACGAGATTGCCAATTTACTCCCTCTAAAAGAAGTGGCTTTTTTATGTAAAAAGCACGCAGCTTTTTTTCATTCTGATACTGTTCAAGCTGTAGCGCATTATAAAATTGATTTAGAGGACATTCCTTTAGATTTTATGGCGGCAAGTGCTCATAAATTTCACGGCCCTAAAGGTGTTGGGTTTGCTTTTATCAGAAAAAATATTGCTGTAAAACCTTTATTAATTGGGGGGGCTCAAGAACATGGGGCTCGTGCTGGTACAGAAAATACACATAGTATAGCTGGTATGGGTTTGGCCTTAGATTTAGCTATGAAAGATTTAGATGCTGATATTAATTATGTTAAATCTTTAAAAAAATACTTTATCAATGGATTAAAAAAACTTGATTCAGATATCAAATTTAATGGACAGTCTGCCGATTTAGAAAAAAGCGCTTACGTCACTTTAAGTGTGCGTTTTCCAAAAGAAATCCCGATGTTATTGTTTAAACTCGATTTAAAAGGTATCGCCGCTTCTGGGGGTAGTGCTTGCCAGAGTGGGAGTGATAAAGGTTCACATGTTTTGCAAACTGTCTTGTCTGATTCTGACGCTAAAAAAACATCTGTCCGTTTTAGTTTTAGTAAGTTTAATACTTTAGAAGAAGTAGATTATACGCTTTCTGTTTTAAGAGAATTGGTCTAATTAATGACGTTCAAGCAATTGTTGCTCATATAATTCTTGATAATAACCTTCTTTATTTAAAAGTTGTAAATGTG
>CAZGZH010000392.1:0-2142 GCA_964529645.1 uncultured Flavobacteriaceae bacterium | reverse complement strand
CTGAAGTTTACAAGTTAACAACCAATTAATTCTAAACCATATACAAATTATTGACGAGAAAATGTATTTTCTGTTACTCTTTTCTAATAGTTACTAACTATTTTACCCTAAAATTAGTAAGATTTAGCTTGTAAGAAATACAAATATTTATATACTTAATAGTTACTAATTAATTTATGACTTATTTATTTAATAAAATAGTAAAAGGTAAAAAATATTTTTACCTTGGAGAAAATAAATTTATTAATGGTCAAAGTAGAAGAATTTGGGAAAAGTACATTGGATCAGCAGATAGCTTGAAAAAACAATTAGAAGAAGGTTCAGTCCCAAAAGAAATCGAATCAATAATCTATGGGTTGCCCATCGCTTTGCTAAATATTAACAACGAAATAAAATTCTCATCGATTGTTGACGAGTACTGCTCTAAACGAGAACAAGGTTTAACTGTAGGTCAACATATTCTTATAGATATCATTAACAGATTAGATGACCCTTCTAGCCACAATAAATTAGGGAGGTGGTTTCAACGAACAGTTCTTAGAGAAGTCTTCAAAGTTAAATCATCATATCTTTCAAGTCAAAGTTATTGGAATCACTGGCAATATCTAGATGAAGAAAAAATAGAAGCGATCCAGAAAAAGCTACTTCCAAATATAATGAAAGATATTGACATTAAACAGCTTTTTTATGATCCTACTAATTTTACAACTTTCATCTCAGACAAACACAAAGAGGATCCCAAAGGTAAAAAACGACGAACTGTTAGCATCGCTAAATATGGTAAGTCTAAAAGTGGCATTAGAGGACTAAGACAAATTAATTTAGCGCTCTTAGTAACAAAAGATTATGGTGTGCCTTTATGGCACAAATCATACGATGGGAATATCAATGATGTTACTTATTTTAAAACATTTATAGATTCTTTAATTGATAAAGTTGAAGTTTTTGCTAAGGAGTGTAAAAGTATAACTTTAGTAATGGATAAAGGTAATAACTCCCCAAAAAATATAAAGCGATTAGGCAAAGAATTATCCTTTTATGTGCTTGGGAGTTTAGCCCCTTCGCAATATAAACATTTGCTTAAAATACCTTTAAGCAAATTTGATATAGAATACGAAAATTCCAAAAAAGAAAAAATAAAAGGATATTCTGTTAGAGGAGAAGTTTTTGGTAAGCAAAGCATAATTGTAATTACATACAATAAAAAAACTGCATACAATCAAAAACAAAGAACCGAAAGAGCATTGACAAAAGCATTGAATTATTTAAAAGACGCAAAGTCAAAATTAAATCAGCCAAAGTGGAAAAATAAAGACGAAGTTTTGCTAAGAATTTCTGCCAATCTTAGCAAATTCCATGCTAAGAAACTTATTAGTTGGAATCTTACGGAGAAAGGAGACAAAGAGAAAAAAAAGCTGACACTAGAATTTAGCGAAAATAAGAATGAACTCGAATACCAAAATAATTCTTATGGAAAAAGTATTTTGTTCACAGATAATGATACTATGAAGAATAAGGAAATCATTAAAGCGTATCATGACAAATACGTTGTGGAAGAAGATATTAAGAAACTAAAAAACAAGAAAATGATCAGTCTTTCACCTCAGTTTTGCTGGACTGATGAAAGCATTAGAGTACATGCTTTCACTTGTGTGATGGCGTTATTATTTTTATCTTTGTTAAGAAAAAAAATCTGCGAAGCAGGATTGGAACTCAGCGATGAAGAAATAATCTTTAATCTGAAACATATTAGAAAAGGACTTGTTTTAATGCCAAAAAAAGCAAACATAATCCCCATAATTGAAAAAATGGATGATGTTCAGAAAAAACTATATTCTGCTTTGAATTTGAATAAATATAGGAGTTAGGTACTAGTTTTTAAAAATTTTAATTCTTTAATATTTTGGCAGTACAAGACGTATAGCCATAGAATTCAGTTTTACAAAACTCATAACTTGTAAACTTCAGTTTTAATTGTGTCTCTGGATCGTAGTTATTTAAACCAGCAATACCACCATTAACTCCATTTATTAATGTACCTACTCTGTCTTTATTATTATCAGCAAAAACAGCTGTGAGCAAACCCTCTAAACTAGCGTTTAAATTTTTTTGGTCTACATTGCTAAATACTTTAAATGTTCT
>CAZGZH010000391.1:0-2147 GCA_964529645.1 uncultured Flavobacteriaceae bacterium | reverse complement strand
TCATCTTCTGTTTATGGAGAAAGTGACCAAGTTCCTGTTGATGAAAATCAGAATGTTGATTATCCAGTTTCGCCGTATGCGGCTAGTAAAAAGGCTTGTGAACTTTTTTGTTATACATATAGTCATTTGGTAAAAATACCTATAACTATTTTAAGATTTTTTACCGTGTATGGACCTGGTAATAGACCTGACATGATGATGTATTTGTTTACCCAGGGAATCCTAGATGGTGATAAAATTATTAGGTATGGAGATGGTAGTACCCAGAGAAGTTATACATACATAGATGATATTATATCTGGCATTATCAGCGCATTAGATAAACCACAGCCTTTTAATATCTTTAATTTAGGTGGTGATAAAGCAGTTGCCTTATCTAGTGTTATAAGTAATTTAGAAACAATTTGTGAAAAGAAAGCTAATATTAGAGAGAAGGCTATTATGTCTGGGGATGTGAAAATAACTTGGGCAAATAATAAAAAAGTCAAAAAATATTTAAACTGGCAATCTGAAACTTCACTATATGATGGTTGTTCTAAATTAGTAGAATGGTTTCATAACTTTAAAAATATAGAAGATAAGTTGTTTATAAAAGATATAACTAAAAGAGTTGTAATTTTTTCAATTGCCTATGATCCATTTAGTAGCGGTGCGGAGGTGGCTATTAAAGAAATAACTGAAAGAATAGATCATTATTTTTTTGATATGGTTACGCCATTATTTGATAGGAATTTGTCCAGATTTGAAAGAGTAGGTAATATTAATGTATATAGAGTCGGTTTTGGTAATTCCTTGGACAAGTATTTTTTTCCAATATTTGGCTTGATAAAATCTATTAAACTTCAATATAAAAATAGATATGATATTGTTTGGGGGATGATGGCAAATTATGCCGGCCTAACTGCATTGTTATTTCAGTTGATATTTAGAAAAGTAAAATATTTATTAACGTTACAGAGTGTTGGTAGTAATTTATCTTCTTGGATTAGAATTTGGTTTTTTTATCCATTGTATAGGTTTATTTACACACAAGCAGATGTCATTCAGGCAGTTTCTCATTATGCTGAGAGTGAGGCAAGGCGGTATGGTTACAAGGGGGAAATAAAAATTATACCTAACGGATCATTTATAAAAAGGTTTGATAAAGATTTTACAGATGAGGAATTAGATGATTTGAAAAAAGAATTAGGCTTTACTCAAAATGATATTATTCTAGTAACAAATTCTAATCTGGTAAGTAAAAATGCCATAGGCGATGTAATAAGGGCTCTACCCAATCTAGATAACAATATAAAATTTTTGATCATTGGTGTGGGGAAATTAGAGGCAAAATTGAAGACTTTGGTTATAGATTTACAAGTAGGTCATAGAGTTAAGTTTCAGGGCTTTATTTCCCATGATAAAATAGCCGTTTATTTGCATATGTCTGATATTTTTATTAGACCATCTCTTACTGAGGGACTTGGCAATGTATTTTTAGAAGCGATGCAATGCAAATTGCCTATTATAGCGACAGAGGTAGGTGGTATAAAAGATTTTTTGATTAATGGAGTAACAGGTATGGTTTGTGATGTTAATAGCCCAGGTAGTATAGTTAGTGCTGTAAATGAATTATTAAGTAATCCAAGTTTAAGGAATGATATTGTAAGTAATGGTTTTGAGGTAGTAAAGATTCGTTATGATTGGGGGTTTGTAGCAGAAAAGGTAAAACAAATTTTTGAAAAGATATAATCAATATATTGAATAATATGAATAATAATAAAAGTTTAACAAAAAAGAAAATTGTATATATTTTACCAAAATTTGATCTAGAGACTGATACGCACTATTTACATCTTTTTGATTTCATAAATTCTGCTGCTAAGGATCTTGATATGGCTCTTATAATAGAAAAAAGTAAATCAGATACAAAATATTTCAATAATCTACAAAAAGTTTATATACAAAAATTTCAATGGACACCGCTTCGAATTTTAGAAAATATTTGGTTAATATTTAAATTGAGATTAGAAGGATATAAAAATTTTTATGTACACTACACTTTTATTGGTGCAGTAAATGCTGGAATAGTAACTAGACTTTTAGGTGGAGCAACTTGGTATTGGCACTGCGGCATGGTATGGCTTTTTGGAAAACATAGGTTATTA
>CAZGZH010000390.1:0-2159 GCA_964529645.1 uncultured Flavobacteriaceae bacterium | reverse complement strand
GCTTGTAGACAAAAAAGAAAATAAATATCTGTAGTCCAATTGCCAATTCCTTTAATGTTTGTAAGTTGAGACCTGATTTCTATTTCTGATAAACTTTGCAAATTATCCAAATCTAAATCTTTATTTAAAATAGCCTTTGATAAAGCTCTTAAATATTTTGATTTTTGTCGGCTTATTTGACACGACCTCATTTCTTCATCTGTCAATTTTAAAATTTCCGAAGGTGTAAATGACTTTAAATAGTCATTTAACTTATTAAAATGAGCTTTTGCTGAGGTCAAACTAACTTGTTGTTCTAATATTATTTTTGACAAGGATATAAAGCCTTGTGGTCTTGACCAATTAGGAGGAAGACCATATTTTTTATAAATAACATCGAAAATGGGGTTATTTGCTATTAATTTAGAAACATCTTCTAAATTGACAATATCATTAAGTTTTTGATTTTTGATTTTAAATATTTTATTAAAATAAAGTTATTTGACCGTCTTCGTCAGTAGTCTCATTTGTCTTGACATCTAAATTTCTAACAACTGGCTTTTCTGCTTCAGTTTCTTCTATAATTTCTGTTTCTTTTTGTGATTGGATGGCTTCGCTTTCTACTTCTAGGTTTTCGAGTACAGGCGGCTCATAGGGTAGCGGTTCTAACAAGTCAATATATTTTATTTTTTCTTTAGTAAGCTGATTTCCTTGTGCTTTGATGCCCTTTACAGCAATAAAATCTTCAAAATTTAAAGTAGTATCCTCTAAACTGCGTTTAGAATAAACTACAGAAGCCATAGGTCGGTAATCTGTAGCGACTATTTCTAGTTTAGATTTAGAATGATCGCTTATAAAAAGTTCTTCTTTATTAGGATTATCTATCATAAAACGCTTGACGTAATAAGTGTCCTTTGCGCCATCGTAATAAACAGCAGAAATGGGTTTGTTTGGATCCCATTTTTCTAAGACTATCATATCTTCATCAAAATGCGTAGATAATTTAGGCTCGATAGTTTTTAAAAGCCCTTTTTGGTTTATGACCAATAAACGATCTGAAGCTGTAAATTCTCCTAATAATTCACCTCTATTATCTACATTTAAACGTTGTACAGTATCGTCAAACCAAATTTTACGGGGTTTTAAAGTTGAAACACCCACACTTTTTAATTCAATTTTTCTTACGGTATTTTTGGTTACGGTATTACCACGAACACCACGTCCTTTTATGGCTAAATCGGCAAAATCTATATCCCATTTTAATTTTTTTATTTTACCTACTGCGCGTAGTAAAATAGTTACAGTTTCTGCTTCGCCGTTGGGGTTTGCAGAAAAATACAGCACTTTAGAATTTGCTGTACCATTGGCCAGATTGTAATATTTTTCGCGTGTGACACCTGTTACCGGAAAACGTTTTATATAAACAGGACCACTTTTACCCAAACGGTAAATCATATTGTAAATAGTACGTTTATCGTTCTTTTTAAAAACGGCTACGTGAATGATATTTTTACCAACAAAGGTTTTAGAGGCTACTTTTGTCACCATCATATTACCATCGTTTAAGAAGACAATAATATCATCAATATCAGCACAATCTGTTATGTATTCGTCTTTTTTAAGAGAAGTGCCTACAAATCCTTCTTCTCTATTAACATAAAGTTTGGTGTTACGCATAACCACTTTTGTAGCGACAATATCTTCGAAAGTGCGGATTTCTGTTTTACGTTCACGTCCTTTACCATATTTTGTTTTAAGATTTTTAAAATAGGCAATAGCATAGTCGGTTAAATGGGCTAAATGATGGTTGACTTCCGCAATCTTATCTTCTAATCCCTCAATAAATTGTTTGGCTTTGTCTAAATCGAATTTTGAGATCTTTTTAATGCGGATTTCGGTCAGTTTGACAATATCTTCTTTAGTGATGGCCCGTTTTAAATTTTTTATATGAGGTTTTAATCCTTTATCAATAGCTAAAATAACGCCCTCCCAGGTACTTTCTTCTTCAATGTCACGATAGATACGGTTTTCTATAAATATGCGCTCAAGCGATGCGAAATGCCACTGTTCTTCCAGCTCATCTCGTTGAATTTCTAATTCTTGTTTTAACAGAGATACTGTTTGATCTGTAGAAATTTTTAGAATCTCTGAAACACCTATAAAAACGGGTGTATTATTCT
>CAZGZH010000389.1:0-2162 GCA_964529645.1 uncultured Flavobacteriaceae bacterium | reverse complement strand
CTTGTTATTTAACACAGGTTTTTCTTATAAAGGTTTTAACATAGATGCTACTTTTAGGCGTTTAGAAAGTATGAACTTCTACCTTAATAGAAATGTCGATCAAAACATCTTTAATGATCAACGTGTTAATTATTTACCTAGCTTAACTAAACAACAAGATTTTAGCTTGGCTAATATCTATGTTTATCAATCTCAGCCACAATTGTCATTTAATCCAACAGGTAAATCTGGTGAAATAGGTTACCAATTAGATGCTTTTTATAAATTTAAAAGAGGAACGGCATTAGGAGGGAAATACGGCACTCATTTAGCTTTAAATTATTCTATTTGGTATGGCCTTGATGCCACTTATGATTTAGGTAACAGGACTTACAATAGTAAATATTTAAGTTTTGGCGCTAAATATTTTAGTGATGTTAATCTTGAAGTTCGAAAAAAATGGTCTAAAAAACTAACCACATTAAGCACATTTATGTCGATTTTTTATAATAAAGAAATTTTAGAAGACGCATCAGGTCAAGTAAATGCTTGGCTCTTTTTAAACGAAATATCTTATAAGTTTACAAAAAAAACAAGTATTCGTGTAAAAACAGAACACCTTCAATCAAGTGATGACACCAAAAGCTGGTGGGCAGGTACTTCAGAAATTTATTATAAAAATTTATCTTTATATATTTCCGATCAATATAATTATGGCAATAATAACGCCATAGAAAAAATTCATTACTATAATTTTGGAGGCAGTTATTCTAAAAACAAAAGTCGTTTAGCTTTAAATTATGGTCGTCAACGTGGCGGATTACTTTGTATAGGAGGGGTTTGCAGAGTTGTGCCCAGAACAACGGGCGTCTCTGTAAATTTCACTACATCTTTTTAATAAAAAAGTCTTGTCAAAATTAATTAACAAGACCTTTAATTTGGTTGATTTGTATTTATATTAATCTACTAAAATAATAACTTTATTGGCATTCATTTCTATAGTGCCACTATTAATAGGCAACCATTTCCCTTTATCATTGCCATCTGTAAATTTATCTTGAAAAGCACTGTCAATGTCATTTGCGCCATAAATTTTTATAGTCCCTTTTACTAAAGACGACACTATAGGTGCGTGGTTATTTAACATTTGGAATTCTCCTTCTGAACCTGGGACTAAAACAGATTCGACATCTGATTTTAATAAGGTTGCTTCGGGTGTTACTATTTCTAAAAACATATTTCTCAGTTTTCAGTTTTCAGTTTTCGGTTTTCAGCTACTCAAAAATAACTCAAAACTACAGACTGTCAACTTATTTATACAGCTTCTGCCAACATTTTTTCTCCAGCTTCAATAGCATCTTGAATTGATCCTCTCAAGTTAAATGCTGCTTCTGGATATTTGTCTAATTCACCATCCATAATCATATTAAAGCCTTTAATAGTATCTTTAATATCAACTAAAACACCTGGTATACCTGTAAATTGTTCGGCTACGTGGAAAGGTTGCGATAAAAAACGTTGTGCACGACGCGCGCGGTGTACAATTAATTTATCTTCTTCACTCAATTCCTCCATACCTAAAATGGCGATAATATCTTGTAATTCTTTATAACGTTGTAATAATTCTTTTACACGTTGTGCAGTATCGTAATGATCATCTCCTAAGATTTCACGATTCAATATACGAGACGTAGAATCTAGTGGATCTACAGCAGGATAAATTCCTAACTCTGCAATTTTACGAGACAATACCGTTGTAGCATCTAAGTGTGCAAAAGTTGTTGCGGGAGCAGGATCCGTTAAATCATCTGCAGGTACATAAACCGCTTGTACAGAAGTAATAGAACCTGTTTTAGTAGAAGTAATACGTTCTTGCATAGTTCCCATTTCTGTTGCTAAAGTTGGTTGATACCCCACAGCAGATGGCATACGTCCTAAAAGAGCAGACACTTCTGAACCGGCTTGTGTAAATCTAAAAATATTATCTACAAAGAACAGCACATCTTTACCTTGACTTTCGCCAGCACCATCTCTAAAATACTCGGCAATAGTTAAACCAGATAAGGCTACACGTGCGCGGGCTCCAGGAGGCTCATTCATTTGACCAAAAACAAAATTTACTTTAGAATCTTTCATGTTGCTCATATCAATTTTACTCAAAACCCAACCGCCTTCTTCCAAAG
>CAZGZH010000388.1:0-2167 GCA_964529645.1 uncultured Flavobacteriaceae bacterium | reverse complement strand
AAAATTAGACGAAACAATTGACGAAATTCCACAGCTCTCAAAATCTATTTCTATTTTAAACTTAGTTAAATACTCTAAACAAGCCTTTTATAATGGCAATCCTAAATATTACAAACTCCCCACATCACAAGAAAAGAATTTTATTTTAAGTTATACCAAAAACTCAAATACCAATTCAGATTTACTTAAAAACTTTGTCGATTCCACAGGACGTTACGCACGCATAACAACCTTTATGAAAGATATTGGCACCAATAAAATGAGCCGTATTGAAGAACGTTTAGAGCAACGTGTTCATAAAGTGTTTCCCAAAGAAAAATACGACGTTACCTTTACTGGCAAGGCTTTACTGTTTTTAAAAGGGACTAAATATCTCACTAAAAACTTGATTATTTCGCTAAGCCTAGCCATCTTTTTAATAGCCGTGTTTATGGCATCCATCTTCCGGTCTTTTAGAATGATTTTAATTTCAATCATTCCCAATATGCTACCGCTTTTAATAACAGCAGGCATTATGGGGTATATTGGCGTGCCTATAAAACCCTCAACCATATTGGTGTTTAGTATTGCTTTTGGCATTTCGGTTGACGACACCATTCACTTTTTGGTAAAATACAGACAAGAATTACAAGTCAATAATTGGAAGATTAAAAAATCGGTCTACAAAGCGCTTCGCGAAACAGGCGTGAGTATGTTCTACACCTCAATTGTCCTATTTTTTGGCTTTTTAGTTTTTACAGCATCAAGTTTTGGCGGTACTATTGCTCTTGGCGGGTTGGTATCCATAACTTTGTTATTTGCCATGGTTTCTAACCTTGTTTTATTACCCTCATTATTACTATCTTTAGAGCAAAATATAGCAAACAAAGCGGTTTTAAAAGAACCCACAATAGATTTATCAACCGAAGATAATAAATAATATTTTATGAAAGGCATCATATTAGCAGGTGGTAGTGGTACACGTTTACATCCTATAACTTTAGGCATTAGCAAACAACTTATGCCTATTTACGATAAACCGATGGTGTATTATCCGCTTTCAATTTTACTTTTAGCTGGGATAAAAGAAATACTTATCATTTCTACGCCACACGATTTACCACTGTTTGAACGCCTTTTAGGCGAAGGTACTCGTATTGGATGTAAATTCAGTTACAAAGTTCAAGAAGAACCCAACGGCTTAGCACAAGCTTTTGTTTTGGGCGCCGATTTTATTCAAAATGATAAAGTAGCCTTAGTTTTAGGCGATAATATTTTTTACGGTACAGGTTTCGAAAATATTTTAATAAGTGCTACAAATCCTGAGGGGGGTATTGTGTTTGCTTACCATGTAAACGACCCACAACGCTATGGTGTAGTTGAATTTGATGACGCTAACAAAGTGATTTCTATTGAAGAAAAACCACAACAACCCAAATCAAATTTTGCGGTACCTGGTATTTATTTTTACGATAATGACGTGGTTGAGATTGCCAAAAACCTCAAACCCAGTGCCCGTGGCGAATACGAAATAACCGATATAAACAAGTATTATTTAGAAAAAGGGAAGTTAGAAGTCCGTACTTTAACACGCGGCACCGCTTGGCTAGATACAGGGACTTTTGAATCTTTAAATCAAGCGTCACAATTTGTACAAATAATAGAAGAACGTCAAGGTTTAAAAATTGGTTGTATAGAGGAAATAGCTTACAAAAAAGGGTTTATAAACGGTTCTCAACTTAAAGCCATTGCACAACCTTTACTTAAAAGTGGTTATGGTCAATATTTAATGGGGCTTTTATAACAAGATTGCCAATCTACACCTTGTTACAAAAATATTTTAACGAGCTTAAAGACCTGCTAGGTCTAAGAACCGTAAATTAAGTTCAAATTAAAAACTTAAATTCACACCATAATTTTAAATTAAATATTACCTTTATATTATATAATGCTTTATGGCATAAAACTTGCATAAAGCCTTTATATTTTAAATTTTTAATCAACCAATTTCAGAAATACTCCGTATTTATTACCTTATTATTTCTATTTTGAAAATTAACCTCAATGAAAAAAAACTTTACATTCGTTTTATTTTGTCTATTAACAATTTTAACCTACTCACAAGAAACAAAACCTAAATTACCAATACACGAATTGCGTTTAAACCTGCTTTATACGGCGGTTGGAT
>CAZGZH010000387.1:0-2176 GCA_964529645.1 uncultured Flavobacteriaceae bacterium | reverse complement strand
AATGGTAATAGATTTATAGCACTCATATAAAACTCTAAACTCGCGCCTCCTTGAAGAAATACAGCACTGTAGCCTTTGTTTTCTAAACCGAGTAATTCTAACACTAATTGACGTGCTTTTTCCATCACGGCGACAAAGTCGGCACTACGATGTGAAATTTCGATTAGAGAAAGGTTTAAATCGTTAAAATTAAGGATTGCTTCTGAAGCTTTTTTAAGAACAGATTCTGGTAAAATACTAGGGCCTGCGCTAAAATTGTGCATTTTCATAATGAGTTTGTTTTACATTACAAATTTGTGCAAAATATTGCAAATAAAAGCTATAAGTTGACAATTATTTTACAATTATTTTGGCTCTAAAATAATACAGGGAATTATCATTTCTTCTAATGAAATACCGCCGTGCTGAAAAGTGTTTTTATAGTATTTTACAAAGTGGTTGTAGTTGTTAGGATAGGCAAAAAAGTAATCTTCTCTAGCAAATATAAAAGAGCTACTCATATGTATACTGGGTAAAAATATATCTTTAGGATTAGTTACAGCATAAACTTCTTTACTGTTATAAGTTAAACTTCTACCTGTTTTATAGCGTAGATTGGCACTAATTTGCTTATCGCCTATAACTTTTGAAGGATTTTTAACATTTATAGTACCGTGATCTGTCGTGATGATTACTTTGTATTTATGTTGTTGTGCTTTTTGTATAAGTTCTAAAAGTGTCGAATTTTTAAACCAACTCAATGTGAGTGATCTATAGGCCTTATCATCAGAAGCCAACTCTTTAATCATATCCATTTCTGTTCTTGCATGAGAAATCATGTCAACAAAATTGTAGACTACAGCAGTGAGTTTATTGTTTTTTGTTTGTGAAAAATTATTGAGTAAATCTTTTCCTTTTTGTAGGTTGGTAATTTTATAATAGTCAAATGGAATGTTAAGTCCAAAGCGGTTTAATTGTGACGCTAAAAATTCTTTTTCGAATAAGTTTTTCCCGCCTTCTTCAGGGTCATTTTTCCAATAATTTGGGTATTTTCTTTCCATTTCAAGCGGCATCAAACCAGAGAATAAGGCATTTCTAGCATACTGGGTAGCTGTTGGTAAAATACTGCAATACGGCACTTCTTCTTTTACACGGTAATAATTCTGAATAAGCGGCTCGAAGATGCGCCACTGGTCGTAACGTAAATTATCTATCACTATAAAGAGTGTATTGTTATTCTCTTTAATAGAGGGGACTACACATTTTTTAAAAACACTGGGGGTTAGAAGTGGGGCATCATCAGAATGAAACCAATTCTCATAATTTTTGGAAATAAATTTAAAGAACTGTGCATTGGCTTCTTCTTTTTGACTTTCTAGAATTTCGGTCAACCCATCGTCGTCAATTGTTTCTAACTCAAGTTCCCAATGCAATAACTTTTGATAGAGACTGTTCCACTCATCAAAAGAATTGACTGTAGCCAACTCCATACTTATTTTTCTAAACTCTTGTTGGTAGTTTGAAGTTGTTTTTTCGCTTATAAGTCTAGAATGCTCCAATGTTTTTTTAAGACTTAATAAAATCTGATTGGGATTGACAGGTTTTATCAAGTAATCGGCTATTTTAGAACCTATAGCCTCATCCATAATGTACTCTTCTTCACTTTTGGTAATCATTATAACAGGTAAGTTTACTTTTATGTTTTTGATTAACGAGAGCGTTTCTAAGCCACTTAAGCCAGGCATATTTTCGTCTAGTAACACAACATCAAATCCTTTTTCTGCTATTAATTCTAGTGCTTCGTAACCACTATTACAAGGTGTTACGCTATAATTTTTATTTTCTAAAAAAATAATATGGGGTTTTAAAATATCTATTTCGTCATCTACCCAGAGAATTCTTACCTTTTGCATAAAATTTGTTATATGGAATTATGTATTTTTGTATTTATTATAAACTATAAAGTTTGAACAAACTTAAGATATTAAACGACCCAATTTACGGTTTTATTTCAATTCCAAACGAATTAATTTTTGACATAATAGAACATTCCTATTTTCAGAGATTGCGACGCGTTTCTCAAATGGGTTTGTCTTATTTGGTTTATCCTGGTGCCCATCATACGCGCTTTCATCACGCTTTAGGTTGTATGCATTTAATGCAGAAAGCTATAAGGGTTTTAAAATTTAAAGGTGTT
>CAZGZH010000386.1:0-2179 GCA_964529645.1 uncultured Flavobacteriaceae bacterium | reverse complement strand
TCAGATGCTATTTTTGGGATAGAACCTAACAATCATGCTGTTTATTTAGATGTAAAACAACACTTGGCTAATAAAAGACAAGGAACGCATAAATCTAAAGAACGTGCAGATATTACAGGTAGTACCAGAAAAATTAAGAAACAAAAAGGAACAGGTACCGCTAGAGCGGGGAGTATTAAGTCTCCCATTTTTAGAGGTGGTGGACGTGTTTTTGGGCCAAGACCCAAAGATTACAGTTTTAAATTGAACAAAAATTTAAAACGTTTGGCACGTAAATCTGCCCTATCTATGAAAGCAAAAGAGAATAATGTAATTGTTTTAGAAGACTTCAATTTTGATACCCCTAAAACTAAAAACTTTATTCAAGTTTTAAAGGCTTTAAGCATAGAAGATAAAAAATCAATGTTTGTGTTGGGAGCGTCAAATAATAATGTATATTTGGCATCACGTAATTTAAAGAGAGCTAATGTTGTAAACGCCTCAGGTGTAAATACTTACAGCGTAGTTAATTCAAACAAATTGATTCTACTAGAGAGTACTTTAGAAGATATTGAATCTAATTTAAGTAAATAAGATAGGGATGAGAATTTTAGTTAAACCTATTATATCAGAAAAAATGACAAATGATAGCGAGTTATATAACCGCTATGGATTTGTTGTAAATAATAAAGCTAACAAGATACAAATACGCAAAGCTGTAGAAGCAGCTTATGGTGTTGCAGTAACTAAAGTAAGAACTATGAATTATCCAACACAGAGAAATTCGAAATTTACCAAAAAAGGTATGGTTTCGGCTGTTTCTGGAGGCTATAAAAAAGCAATAGTTCAGTTAGCCGATGGAGATAGTATTGATTTTTATAACAATATATAAGAAAAATGTCATTAAGAAAATTAAAACCAGTAACCCCAGGTCAGCGTTTTAGAGTTGTAAATGGTTATGACAGCCTTACAACTGATAAGCCGGAGAAAAGTTTATTAGCTTCGAAAAAACGATCAGGAGGTAGAAATAGTGAAGGTAAAATGACGATGCGCTACTTAGGTGGTGGGCATAAGAAACGTTACCGCATCATTGATTTCAAAAGAAACAAAAATGGAATTCCTGCAACAGTAAAATCTATAGAATACGATCCTAACAGAACGGCTTTTATAGCATTGTTAGTTTATGCTGATGGTGAAAAAAGATACATCGTTGCGCAACAAGGATTAAAAATTGGACAGAAAGTTATTTCTGGTGAAGGTGCTACACCCGATATTGGAAATGCAATGACTTTGTCTAAAATTCCATTAGGAACAACCATATCTTGTATAGAGTTAAAACCAGGTCAAGGAGCCGTTATATCGCGTAGTGCTGGTGCTTTTGCACAACTTATGGCACGCGAAGGTAAATACGCAACTATTAAAATGCCCTCAGGAGAAACGAGATTAATTTTAGCGACTTGTATGGCTACAATAGGTGTGGTATCAAATTCAGATCATCAATTATTAGTTTCTGGTAAAGCCGGTAGAAGCCGTTGGTTAGGCCGTCGTCCAAGAACTAGACCTGTAGTAATGAATCCTGTAGATCATCCAATGGGTGGTGGAGAAGGAAAGTCATCTGGTGGACATCCACGTTCTAGAAAAGGTATCCCTGCAAAAGGATTTAAAACCCGTTCTAAAACTAAAGCGAGTAATAAATATATTATAGAACGTAGAAAAAAATAATTAGAGAAGTATGGCACGTTCATTAAAAAAAGGACCTTTTGTAGCTTATCAATTAGATAAGAAAGTACAAACAAATGTAGAATCTGGAAAGAAAAAAGTAATTAAAACATGGTCTAGAGCCTCAATGATTACACCAGATTTTGTTGGACAGACAATAGCTGTTCATAATGGAAGACAATTTGTACCTGTTTATATTACAGAAAATATGGTAGGTCATAAATTAGGAGAATTTTCACCAACAAGATCTTTTAGAGGTCATGCGGGTGCTAAAAATAAAGGTAAAAAATAGTAGGTCATGGGAGTAAGAAAAAAACTATCTGCAGAAAAGCGCAAAGAAGCTAAAAAATTAGTGGCTTTTGCAAGGCTTAAGGGATGTCCTACATCACCTAGAAAAATGCGTCTAGTAGCTGACCAAGTTCGCGGTTCGGCCGCCTTCCTGCCCGTATTGGGCAGAAGTGTGCCATCCAGATCAGCCGCA
>CAZGZH010000385.1:0-2185 GCA_964529645.1 uncultured Flavobacteriaceae bacterium | reverse complement strand
AACAAAATATTGTCTAAAACATTGCCGCTAAAAATATGAATGTCTTGCGGAATTACGCCCACCAAATTACGCCATTGTTCGCTTGAAACATTTTGAAAATTATACTGGTAATTTAGGGTAATAGTGCCCTTTTCAAAAGAATAAAATCCTTGTAAAATTTGTCCTAAAGTACTTTTACCGCTCCCGCTTTCGCCTACTAGGGCTACAAACTCGCCTTTAAGTATATGCAAATTAATATTTTTTAGCAAAGAACTACGACCCGCAAATCTAAAAGAGAGTTCTTTAATTTCTAAAGCTTCAAAACTATTTATTTGTAACCTGCCCTGTGACTCTTTTTTCATCGCCGCAAATTCAAACATCCTGTTAAAGGCAATTTTAGCTTCGTTTACGGGAATAGCAATTAAAGCTAAATTGGTAATAGAAGGAAGTAAAGAGCCTGCAATACCCAATACAGCCATCAATTCCCCCAAGGTCATTGTTTTTTGATAAACTAAATAAGATGTATAAGATAAAATACTTATCAGAAAAAGCACCCCTGCAATGCCCGAAAACAAAGCCAAACGGACATTTATTTTACCCAAACTAAATATCTTATTTTGAAAATTACCATAGACTAATTGGTTTACTTTTTGAAAGATATTTTGTCTGTTAAAATTTTTAATGGTGGCAATTCCTTGTATAGAAGTAATGTAATTACTTTCATTTAAGGCGTAACTTTGCATGACTTCTTTTTGAGCCTTGATAATTTTTGTATTAAAACTATAGATTATAAAAAAGTAAATGGGTAAACTTATTAAAGCGATGACACCCGTTTGCCAAGAATAAAAAAATAAAAAACCAAACGATACAAGTGTAACCAAACTGTCAATAACAAAACTACTGGCAATGTGTTTTATGACACGTTGTACTCTGGCGGTATCGTTTAAACGCGCCACCAACTCACCAATTTTACGGGTATCAAAAAAAGGTTTGGGTAAATGTAATAAAGCCTTATAAAAGGTATCTATAATACGGTTGTTAAAATCTTTTGACTGCTTGATTAAAAAGAATTCTCTTAAACTGCTAAAACCCACTCTTACAAACAATAAAAAAGCCAATAAAGCAATACCTGTAATAAGCTTAGTACTATTTTGTGAGGGCAATATATCATCAATTAATTTTTGTGAAAATATGGCCATAGCCATCCCTAACATAGCTACTATAACGCCTAAAACCAAACTGATACCCAACAACTGATAATCGTCTTTTAAAAGTTTTAAAAACCACGTTTTTTTAGATTTTTTAATTGTTGTGGCTTTTACAAAGTTTCTTGTAGGGGTTAAGGTTAAGCAGGTTTTAGACTGCCAAATTTTTGATAATTCTTCTTTGGTGTAAGTAGTAATACCTTTAGCCGGATCGCCAATTATAAATTGACCATTCTCGTAGCCATAACACACCACATAATGTTGTAAACGCTCTTCTATTAACACATGTAAAATTAAAGGAGCTTTATGATCTATTAAGGCTTGTATATCGGCTTCATTACCTTGCGCCTCAAAACCCAATTTATTGGCCGCTTGGTACAAACCCAACAAAGTAGTGCCTTGGCGCGTGGTACCACTTAATTCGCGTAACTTTTCAAGATTATTTGTACCTTGATAATAATTTATTACAGACAGTAAACAAGCCACACCACAATCGCTTTGGTCGTGTTGCAGTATAAAGGATTTGTTGAGTTGTTTTATGTTCATTTAGTGTATTAAATATTATTTAATTTGTCATTTCGACAGCGCTTTAACTTGTTTAAAAGAACAAGTTAAAACAACGAGAAATCTCAAAACTGATTAAGAGATTCCTCGTCACTCATTCTTCACTCTGTCGAAATAACAAATAATTATGAATTGTCATTTTAACAAGGCTATTATTTTTTCAATCTTAGTAACCCCTCTGAATTTCTGAATCAATTTATTGTCTTTATCATACAACAACATAAACGGAATACCCTTAGCGCCAAACAAAGGTGCAAACTCAATATTTTTATCTTCTAAAAAAACAATGTTTTTTACATTTAATAATTCGTATTGTTGTGCAAAAGCTTTTATTTTATCTGTTTCTTCATACGATATAAAGAGTAGTTGTATATTTTTTAAATTATCAAGTTTTTTGTGGATAGATGTAGCTTCTGCTTGACAAAACTCACACTCAC
>CAZGZH010000384.1:0-2187 GCA_964529645.1 uncultured Flavobacteriaceae bacterium | reverse complement strand
AGACGCTGGTCTTGGAGCTAATTTTACTGATACGCATTATTCTGAAGCAGGTGCCGAAATTTCTTACGACACAAAAGCTGTTTTTGGCTGTAATATTATTTTAAAAGTTGAACCACCTACCCTAGACGAAATCAAGATGATGCATCCACAAAGTGTCTTGTTTTCGGCTATGCAACTCAAAACACAAAACAAAGATTATTTTGAAGCTTTGGCTAGTAAACGCATAACCGCACTAGCTTTTGATTATATAAAAGACGAACACGGTGTTTATCCTATAGTGAAAAGTCTGAGTGAAATAGCGGGTACGGCTTCTGTTTTAATAGCCGCTGAGTTACTCAACACTTGTAACAATGGCAATGGTATATTATTAGGTAATATTGCGGGTGTTAATCCCAGTAAAATAATCATTTTAGGGGCAGGTAATGTAGGCGAGTCTGCAGCACGTGTGGGATTAGCCTTAGGTTTAAAAGTGACTGTTTTTGATAACTCTATAACCCGTTTAAGAAAATTGCAATACAACTTAGGAAATATGGTCGCCACATCTACCATCCAACCCAAAACACTACAAAAACAACTCATGCGTTGCGATGCTGTTATTGGTGCTATTCGTGGCAAAGCACGGACTCCTATCATCGTCTCTGAATTGATGGTGAAACAAATGAAAGAAGGTGCTGTAATTGTTGATGTTAGCATTGATCGCGGTGGTTGTTTCGAAACTTCAGAAATAACCAAACACAGCAATCCTACTTACAAAAAACACGGTGTTATACATTATTGTGTTCCCAATATCCCATCGCGTTATTCGCGGACGTCCTCAATAACTATAAGTAATTTCTTCACCCCTTACCTATTGAATATAGGTGAGTTAGGCGGCATTGAAAATGCGGCTAGATTTGATAAAGGCTTACAAAATGGCATGTATTTTTATCACGGAATACTGACCAATAAAACAGTTGCCGATTGGTTTGATTTACCTTTTCGGGATATAAATCTTCTAATATTTTAATATGACGCTTGGCAAAAGAGTAGGCCTTTATGGAATAGGTTTTTTTATGGGTATAGCCCTTTTAGTATTTTTTTTAAATGGCAAAAATGCGGGCTGTGATTATTTTCCGAATGACCGGATTTTGAAACTCATCCGTAACAAACCACTTCAATTTTCTACTGATACACAAAAGGCAATGAAAACTTTAGAGATTGATACTATTGCTATCAATAAAATACTGCTTAATGGCACTATCGACTTTTCTAAAAGTAAAACGCATATAAAGCCTTGTCGGTTTTATTGGATAGAAGGTGTTGCCAACAAAAAAGAAGTTGTACTGTATGTGGAGAATTGTAAAGATGAAGCGACGGTTGAGAGTATTAAATTAAATACGGAATCTAACGAATAGTATCTTTTTTTGCCAGTATAAATGACACTTTCGTTTTCCATTTATCTTTAATATCAGAAACCATATAGTTTTCTAAAAAATTATGTAGCTCTTCTGAAGTAGCTGTAATAATTAAATCTTCATCCATACCTATGTATTCGTGTTTGATAGCAATCTCTTTATTTTTTAGTAAATCTGATATTTTAGATTGAGATAGCCACGATAAGTTAATTTTATTATCAGAAAAAAAATCTACTTTAGCAAGAGAATGTGTTTTCAACAAATGGTCATATAGCAAATTGTTTAAATCACCTTCATCAAAATCAATCGGATAAAAATCTAAAAACAGTTGTTTTTTTATTTTAAAAGGCATTGTAATAAATTGTGTGGTATCACCTTTAAAAGCATATTGAATAAAATAACCCTTTTTATATTTTAAAAACATCTTTTTATCTTTCAATGACCATTTAGAAGAGTCATCGTCTTTTATAGCTTCTTCTTTAATACTTTTAACAGACCAAGTCCCTTTTTTGTCATCTTCCCAAAAACCTTTTAAGCGTTTTTCGTGAAAAACTGAATCTTTAGTATAAAAAGGATGTAACGACTTAACAATGCAACTGCTTAGAAGTAGTAAAATAGCGATAATAAACAAAAGATTTCTTTTCATATCAATCTATTATAATTTTTAAAGATAAAACATTTATCAATTTGTAACAAAAAAATATCAATCTGTTGCTAGATAACGCGCTATAATATTATCAACATCCTTAATGGTTTTTTTTGTCCATTCTAGTTCTAAAATTTGCTTTTCTTT
>CAZGZH010000383.1:0-2206 GCA_964529645.1 uncultured Flavobacteriaceae bacterium | reverse complement strand
ATAGAATTTCAATATTTCCGACGGCAGACGCCATCCCTTTTCTAATACTGTAAAAAGCGGCTGTAATTTTTTTAGGCGATGTTAATACCAGATAAAACAGCATTATGAAAGTAAGAAATTCTTCGGGTTTTACATTGCTTTGGTGGGTGAGTACTATACGTCCACCGAACCACAAAATACCTATAATTGTAGTAGCACCTAAAAATTCACTTAAAGGCGATCCCAAAGTTTGCCGGTGCAACACGTGATTCATAAGTCTGAAAAACTTATAGGTTGAATTCTTAAACTTTTTACTGATGCGCTCTTCAGCATTAAAAGCCTTGATAACCCGTAAGCCAGTTAAAGTTTCTTCTATAAACGATAAAAATGTACCTGTCTCTTCTTGTGCTTTAAGCGAAGAAGCCTTTAACCTTTTACTTAAACTAGAAATGATAATGCCAGAAATGGGTAATAAAATTAATACAAATAGTGTGAGTTTATAACTCATAGACAACATAGCGGCTAGGGTTATAATTATGGTTAGTGGGTCTCTAAAAATGGCTTCAAGTGAGGTTAGAAATGACATTTCAATCTCTTTAACATCATTTGACATACGCGAGATGATATCGCCTTTGCGTTTTTCTGAAAAATAGGAGATGGGTAACGACACAATTTTGTCGTACAAGTCATTACGGATATCTTTTACAACACCATTGCGCAAAAAAGCCAAAACAAAAGCGGCTAAGTAGCGGAATAAATTCTTAAAAAAGAAAAGGGTGATAGAAATAATACATACAATAAGTAGGGCTTTAACAGGCCCTTCTGTGTTAATTGTATGCGCAATAAAATAGTAGAATTTTTCTTTTAAATAAGTATCTGCAGAGCTCAATCCCTTGTAAACAGGTTTAATGCGTACTATATTTTCTTGTTTGAATAAAATATTTAAAATAGGGATAAAAGCTATCATTGTAAGGACGTTAAATACGGCATACAACACGTTGAATAAAACATTTAACCAAGCAAAGTTGTAATATTTTTTAGCGAAGGACAGTATTTTTCTAAACGGACTCATCAATATCTTTTATAAATTCATATCTTTAATAATACGTTGAATTTTAGCATCTAAATCGGCTTCAACCGCAACAGCTTCTTCAATACAGCACAAAGGCTTATGGACGCTAAAATAGAACTTTATTTTGGGTTCTGTACCACTAGGGCGTGCCGCAATGGTGCTGCCATCTTCTGTGTGATATATAAGTACATTAGATTTGGGTACTTCAATAGTTGATTTTTCACCTGTTATTAAATTTGTACAAACACTAGATTGATAGTCGTAGATTTCTGTAACGCGAGAACCGTCAATTGTTGTAAGAGGATTATTTCTTAAATCTTTCATCATTTTGGCAATCACTTCAGAGCCGTCTATACCTTTTTTAACCAAGGCAATAAGGTGTTCTTTGTAAAAACCGTGTTCTGTATAAATTTTAAGTAATTCCTTATAAAGGGAGCTGCCCTTGGCTTTGGCTTCGGCTGCAATCTGACAGGCTAAAAGCGCCGCAGAAACGGCATCTTTATCGCGTACAAAATCGCCTACCATAAAACCGAAACTCTCTTCGCCACCACCAATAAAATCCATCGAATCAAAATCGCGAATCATTTTGGCAATCCATTTAAAACCTGTTAAACCGACTTTGGTTTCTACTTTAAAACTATCACAAATTCTATCGACCAAACTGGTTGAAACTATGGTAGAGCCAACAAACTGATTGCCGTTTAATTTGCCTTGTTTTTGCCATTGTTTAAGCAGGTAATGCACCATTAAAACCATCGTCTGATTACCGTTCAGTAGTTTAATGTTTCCCTCTAAATCGGGTGTGGCAATACCTAAACGGTCGGAGTCGGGGTCGGTGCCAAAAACAATATCAGCGCCGATTTTTGTCCCTAAATCTATCGCCATTTTAAGGGCGGCCGGTTCTTCGGGATTGGGTGAGGCCACTGTGGGGAAATCGCCATCAGGCACAGCTTGTTCGGGCACAATATTGATATTTGTAAAGCCTGCTTGTTCAAGCGCGTCTGGAATTAATTTTATAGAGGTGCCGTGTAGCGACGTATAAACAATATTCAAATTGTCAAAACCTTCTTTATTAAAAATACTTTGCGTGACACTTTCTTTTAAAAAGGCTGTGTCTAGTGCAGCTCCTACTTTTTCTATTAAGGCCTTATTGCC
>CAZGZH010000382.1:0-2212 GCA_964529645.1 uncultured Flavobacteriaceae bacterium | reverse complement strand
ATGCTATTAATACCCATTTACAAGCTGGCAATAACTTTATAACCCACACTCTTGCTGGTACTGATCAAAATTCTTGGAACTTTACCTGGACAGCTCCTACTACAGATGTTGGTTCCTTAACTTTTTATGTTGCTAGCATAGCTGGTAATTTAAATAGTACTGGTGGCACAACTACAATTAATAATCAAATGGCTCAAAACACTTTGGTTATTGGAAATGTTTTAGCTCTGAGTGATAAACATTTGTTAAAATATAGAATGTACCCAAATCCTAGTGACGGGATAGTGTCGTTTCAATTACCATCACATATTAATAAAGGACATATTTCAGTTTTTGATTACTCAGGGAAATTGATAGTTCAAAAAAACATAAATACATCAAAAAGCGCTATTGATGTCTCGTATTTAAGTGCTGGCATTTATTTTGTCAGATTACAGACCGATTCTCAAATTGGAACTAAAAAACTCATTATAAGATAAATTCCCTACTTGTCAAATTTGTGTTTTTTGTAAAAAATTAATTCAGTGCTATGAGCTACTTACCAAAACTATTAGGTGTTTTGTATAAAACAAAACTTAAAGAAGTTCATTTAATTACTATGGCTTTAGGCTTAGCTTTTTGCGTTATTGCCTTGGGATTTTTAAACGACCATTTAAATACCGTTCATAGAAATCATTTGTATTTACTCCAAAAAGTAAATCAAGAATTAGGCTACTCTCATGTATGGTTAGACGAATTTATGAATTCTTCTAATTACGCTTCAAGCCTAAATAATCCAACAAATTTAAATGTACAAAAAGCGAAAAAAGATTTAAAAAAGATTTTACAATTTAACAAGACAAATGAAATAATACATTTATTTAATTACAAACAACAAAAAAGTTTAATAAGCATACAAGCATTGTTAAATAAATTAGAAATCAATGCCAATGTTTGTATTAACTCGCATATTAAAAAAGAGCTCCCTCCAGATATTTATGCCACTCACGATGAAGATTTTAACAAATTAAAATTGGCAATAGAAAGGGTTTATAATTCAATAAATTTAAGACTTAATACTATTATCAATTACATTAGATATGCCCAATATCTTTTGTTTACGCTTTTACTAATTCATATCATTTTAACAATTTTGGTTATTAAAAACATCAGATTTAAACTTATTGAAAGAGAGCAACGTTTAACAAAAGCACAAAATATTGCAAAACTGGGTTTTTATAATTACATCTTCAGTACAAAAAAATGGAATGTTTCAAAAAATATTTTAGAATTGGTTGGCTATCCAAAAGATAATAACATGTATAAGTCTTGGCTTGACATTATTCATAAAGACGATAAAGATAGCGTTTGCAGTGCCTTAAAAAATACTCAAAACTCACTTGATTTAATCTATCGAGTTTGCAAAAAAAATGACGATTCAATCTTATGGGTTCATCATGTTTCTAGTCCTATAAAAAAGCGAAAAAATGGCGATTATATAGCAATATTTGGCACCATACAAGACATAACCGAAAAGCACAAACTTGAACATGACTTTAGAAACGCTTTTATAGATGCTCAAGAACAAGAAAAGCAAAGTTTTGGTGAAGAACTACACGATGGCATGAGTCAGATTTTGGCTGCAGAAAATATGTATATTGAAACGCTGTTAAAAATAAATAAAGATAAAAGTGATGCTACTTATAGGCATTTGTCAACTTTAAAAGACTTAAATTTAAGTGCTATAGAAGAAGCGCGTAATATTGCGCATGGGCTTATGTCTAAACAACTTAAAGAAAAAGGCTTATTAGAAGCTGTGGCACATATCTGTAGAAATTATAACCATTCTAAAAATGTTAAATTTAAATTTGAAAAACACGGTATTGTCGAAAAAGAAATAACTGGAGAAATTAAGACAAACCTATTTAGACTTACGCAAGAAATATCTACAAATATTATAAGACACTCTGGAGCGACTAAAACAAGTATAATTATAAAAAAAATACCTGAAAACCAACTTGAACTTACCATTAAAGACAATGGTGTGGGCATGGATTTAGCAAAGATTAAACAAGAAAACAAAGGAGCTGGTCTTAAAAATATTGAAAGACGTGTGAAATTATTAAACGGTATTTTAAAACTTGAAACTACCCCAAATTCAAGGGTTTGTTATACCATTACAGTTCCCTTAGATTTAAATTAATCCAAAATACTAGTTTATTGCTTTAAAAAC
>CAZGZH010000381.1:0-2231 GCA_964529645.1 uncultured Flavobacteriaceae bacterium | reverse complement strand
AACGGCTTGTGTATTGACGTCTCTAGACTTCGTAATAGAGCCACTTGCCGAGTCGCCTTCTGTTATAAATAATGAACTATCTAAACGGTCGTCCTTTTTCATATCTGTCATATGAATACGACAATCGCGTAGTTTTTTATTGTGTAAACTCGATTTTTTAGCACGATCTCTGGCTAATTTTCTAATACCCGAGAGCTCTTTGCGTTCTTTTTCGGCTTGTACAATTTTCTTGAAAATTTTTTCGGCCGTTTCTGGGTTTTTATGCAGATAATTGTCAAGCTTTGTTTTTAAAAAATCGTTTATATAAGTCCTAACTGTGGGCAATTTATCACCCATTTCTGTAGAGCCTAATTTTGTTTTGGTCTGACTTTCAAAAACAGGTTCAACCACTTTTATGCTTATAGCCGCCACAATAGATTTACGTATATCTGAGGCTTCGTAATTTTTACCAAAATAATTGCGAATAGTGGCTACAATGGCTTCTCTAAAGGCCGATTGATGTGTACCGCCCTGTGTTGTGTTTTGACCGTTTACAAACGAATGATACTCTTCGCTGTATTGTGCTTTACTGTGTGTAATAGCCACTTCTATATCGTCTCCTAAAAGGTGGATGATAGGGTAAAGACGGTCTGTTTCGTTTATTTTTTCGTCTAATAAATCTTTTAAACCATTTTCTGAGTGGTATTTCTCACCGTTAAAAGTAATACTCAAACCTGTGTTTAAAAACACATAATTTTTAAGCATCTTTACAATGTATTCATTTCTGAATTTGTAGTTTTTAAAAATACCAGTATCAGGAATAAAAGTCACTTTTGTGCCTTTTCGTACAGTCGATTTTTCTATGGGTTCTTGCGCTATTAATTCACCTAACTCAAATGTGGCACTTGTGGTTTGGTCGTCACGAAAAGATTGCACTTTAAAATAGGAGGAAAGGGCATTTACAGCTTTTGTACCTACGCCATTAAGCCCAACAGCTTTTTTAAAAGCACGGGTGTCATATTTACCACCCGTATTCATTTTAGAAACAACATCTACTACCTTGCCAAGTGGAATACCACGCCCGTAATCGCGAATGATAACAGTGTCGTTTTTTACACTTACATCAATGTTTTTACCAGCGCCCATCACATATTCATCAATGGAATTATCAATAACTTCTTTTATAAGGATATAAATACCATCGTCTGCAGAAGCACCATCTCCTAATTTTCCGATATACATACCGGGGCGCATGCGAATGTGCTCCTTCCAATCTAACGATTTAATATTTTCTTCTGTATATGAAGTTTGTTTTGACATATATTTTGGTGAATTTCAAAAGATGCTAATTTACCTAATGACACTAACAATTAAAAGCTAAATTTAAAAAATTATTAACACTTTTAGGAACAATACGCTAAAAATTGTGAGATAATTGTAAAGTTTAATTTTATGCTAAAAATTAACGCGGAAAACCAAATTTAAAATGCGCTCTAAAGAGACTTTATCGGCTGAATTTATTAAATCTGAAGATTGATTGATAAAATAGTCGCGACTTAATATATTTTCTCTATTGAGAACATTTAAATAAGAGAGACCAATTTTAGCTTTTACCTTTTTTGATTTTGACATATTAAAGCGATACGAAGTAGAAAAATCTAACCTGTTATAACTCGGTAAATTAAAATTATTAATACCATTGGTTTGTAAGGCCAAGTTTCCGCTACTATTGGTAACGATATCTGTAGCCACAGAATAGGGCTTGCCAGAATGCCAACGCCAACCAAGAGCGAAATCAAATTGTTGCCATTTGTAAGTATGAGACCAATAAAAGTTGTGCTTTATATTTGAGTTACCTGGAAAGAAATTGTTATTGTTTATATCGCTAAAGTTGTTTTGAGTATCGTCAAAAGTATAGCTGAGCCATGTGGCATAATTTTTAAAACTTTTTTTAGCATAAAAATCCAATCCTTTAATATGGCTTTTACCCAAGTGGGCATCGTTATCAAAAATATCAGAAAAACCAAAATTTAATGTAGCAATGCCTTTGACGCTTTTGTAATACGCGTCAATATCTATATGCCATTTATTTTTTGTATAAGAAAAACCAAGCGTTAATTGTTGTGCTCTTATTATTGGAAAATTGGTATTATCTGCTATAGACCACAATTTATTTTCGAGCGACAAACCACTCTCTATGGTTTCGTCAATTTTACTCATAGATTGCGTCCTGTATTCTCCAGAGATGTTAA
>CAZGZH010000380.1:0-2239 GCA_964529645.1 uncultured Flavobacteriaceae bacterium | reverse complement strand
TAAGGTTTTTACACGATTCAAACCGCAATATGCCTTTAGAAGGCGATTCTAAATTTAAAGTTCTTAAAAAAGCGTATGCCAAAGGACGTGAGTTAAAAGGTAAAACGCTAGGTGTTTTTGGGTTTGGACGCATTGGTCAAGAAACCGCTAAAGTTGCTTTAGGTGTCGGTATGAAAGTTATAGCATTCGATCCCTTTTTAGAAGAAGCTTATTTAGAATTGGATTTTTTTGATGGCCAACATATAGGATTTCATATTAAAACGCAATCAAAAGAATCTGTTTTAAAAGAAGCCGATTTCTTTAGCTTTCACGTCCCAGCTCAAAAAGAGTATCTTATATCTGATGCTGAATTCGATATGATGAAAGATGGTGTTGGACTTGTTAATGCTGCTCGTGGCGGTGTTATAGACGAAGTCGCTTTGGTTAAAGCTTTAGAATCTAAAAAAGTAGCCTATGCCGGTATTGATACTTTTGAAAGCGAACCAACGCCTGAACTCAAATTGTTGATGATGCCAAATATTTCTTTAACACCTCATATTGGCGCGGCTACTGTAGAAGCACAAGATCGTATTGGTTTAGAATTGGCAAGTCAGATAGTCGATTTATTAAAATAATTTTGGCGTAATTATGACGCTTATCAGACCTTTTAAAGCTGTAAGACCTACACGCGATAAAGCCGCCTTGGTAACAACGCGCTCTTATGATATTTATGGTGAAGAAGAATTAGAAGCTATTTTAAAATACAATCCCTTATCTTTTTTACATATTTTAAGACCTGGCTTTAAATACCATTTAAATTTAAAAGGCGTAGAAAGATTTGCCTTAGTCCGCAATATGTATAAGGAGTTTAAAGAAAATAATTTCTTTAAACAAGATAGCAAGCCTATGTACTACTTGCATCAAAAGACTTATAAAAACGATACTTTTTGTGGTATTATAGCGACCTCTAGTATTGCCGATTATAAAAAGGGGGTCATAAAAAAGCACGAAGATACTTTGCACGAACGTGAAGCCCTTTTTGGAAAATACCTAGAAACAACAGGGTTTAATGCAGAACCTGTACTCCTAACCTATCGGGACAATGACCTAATTACCAATCTGATAAAAAAATATCAAAACAGTCGCGCCGAATACGAATTTATGACCAATAAAAAACGACTACATTTATTTTGGCCCATTAGTGACACCGATGATATTGGTACTATTACCAAAACATTTGCAAAAACACCTTCTGTTTACATAGCCGATGGACATCACCGTTGTGCTTCCTCAAATTACTTAGCAGATTTAAAGAAAAAAAATAATCCCAATCATACAGATGACGCTGATTATAATTTTTTTATGAGTTATTTGATTGCAGAATCTAATTTAAAAATATCAGCTTTTAACCGTTTTGTTAAAACTCTTAATGGATTGACAAAAGAGGCCTATCTGTCAAAATTAGACAGCTATTTTAGAATAGAAAATCACGGTAAAAATTATTATGAGCCTTCTAAAAAACATCACTTTAGTATGTATTTTGACGGTGAGTATTATGCTTTGTATTTGCGAAAATCTATTTATAAAGTAGAAACACCTCTTGACGATTTAGATCCCCAATTGCTTTATAACACAATATTAAAGCCCATTTTGGGGATAAATGACTTGAGCAATAGCGATAAAATTATGTATAAACCTGCCATAAGCAGTAAGTTAAACCTCAAAACAGAAGTTGATAGTGGTAAATATAAAGTCGCTTTTGGCTTGTTCCCTACTTCTGTAGGACAATTAAAATTGGTAGCCGATGCAAAATTAACCATGCCACCAAAAAGCACCTATATTGAGCCCAAATTACGCAGCGGTTTGACTATCTTTGAGTTTTAATTATGAGATTCGTCGTCGTTCGTTCCTCCCTCTGTCGGAATGACACTTGCTTTGTCATTCAGACCCCGAGACTTCGGCTGAAGAATCTCAAAACAGAATGTCACATTGAGCCTGTCTGCCAAAGGCACGGCGCAGTCGAAATGTCTCTGCTCTATAAATTTAATAACAATGAAAATACTAGACATAAGCACCAAACTAAAAAGCATTAAAGACAGCTTACCAAAGAACGTCACCCTTGTAGCCGTTTCCAAAACCAAACCAGAGTCAGATATTTTAGAAGCTTATAACGCGGGGCAGCGTGTGTTTGGCGAAAATAAAATTCAGGAAATGGCGCAGAAATATGAGGCCTTACCCAAAGATATTCAGTGGCATATGA
>CAZGZH010000379.1:0-2249 GCA_964529645.1 uncultured Flavobacteriaceae bacterium | reverse complement strand
ATGCCATTCGTCGTAACTATCCGGTTATCGGTCACGGCCGTTTTTTACTCGAAAAATTACGTCCCGAAATTATGCAATATTTTGTTGAAACCGATACAGAAGGCACACCCATAAACAGGATGTTTAGAAGCTTGGTCTATCAACGGGCTAAAAAAGTAAATGATACAACCCCTTTTGGAACACAAATGGACGTGTATCGTGTGGGCTATGAATTTATGGATCACTCTATGTATGCCAAACATTTTGATACCGAAGCCCCTTTGCCAAGGGTTGAAGTAGGTGGTCCTGATTGTAAACAGCCTTATAAAGCCAGTTTGCTCAATATTTCGGCCATGAGTTTTGGTTCACTCAGTAAAAACGCCATCATGTCTTTAAATAAAGGGGCTAAAATGGGCGGTTTTGCGCACAACACGGGTGAAGGCGGCTTGAGTCCCTATCATTTAAAATATGGGGGCGATATTATTTGGCAAATAGGTACGGCCTATTTTGGGTGTCGTACTGCCAAGGGTAATTTTTGCCCCGATACGTTTAAAAAACAAGCGGTTTTACCACAGGTAAAAATGATAGAAATTAAATTGTCGCAAGGGGCTAAACCCGGTCATGGCGGCGTGTTACCCGCGTCAAAAAACACTGCAGAAATTGCCGCTATCAGACACGTAAAACCACATACAACTGTTTTATCGCCGCCAACTCATGCCGAATTTTCATCACCCAAAGGCTTGTTAGCATTTGTACAAAAATTGCGGGACTTATCGGGTGGAAAACCCGTAGGTTTCAAGTTGTGTGTAGGTAAACAACAAGAATTTATAGACATTTGTAAAGCTATGTTAGAGACTAATATTAAACCCGATTTTATTACGGTTGACGGCGGTGAAGGTGGTACAGGTGCGGCACCTGTTGAATTTTCGAATTCTTTAGGCATGCCTTTGCGTGAAGGCTTGGCTTTTGTAAAAGATACCTTGGAAGGATTCGATTTAAAAAAGGATATTAAACTCATTGCTTCGGGCAAAATATTTTCGGGCTTTCATATGGCACGCTCCATGGCTTTAGGCGCCGATTTATGTAACAGTGCCCGCGCTATGATGTTGAGTATTGGCTGTATTCAAGCCCGTGAATGTAATACCAATACTTGTCCGGTAGGTGTGGCCACACAAAATAAATCGCTTATGAAAGGATTGGTAGTTGAGGATAAAGCACCACGTGTAGCTAATTTTCAGCATGCCATGGTAGAAAGCTTTTTAGAATTGGTGGCGGCTGCAGGATTAGAGTCGCATGAACAATTAGACAGACGCCATATAAACCGCCGTGTTGATATGAATCATATTGTGAGTTATAAAGATATTTACAAAGACGTTAAAACGGGCAGTTTATTATAACAGTGTTTAAAATAAATCAATACTATTTAAGGTGCTAAATTTAATTTAACACTTTTTCTTTTTGATAATAACAAGCATCTTCAGGATATTTAGCCATAAAGCTTTGGGCATCGTCAACCATTTTTTTACTACCACAGAAAAATGGTACACGTTGGTGTAATTCGTGTGGTTTAATTTCTAAAATACGTTTATAACCGTCGGTAGCTTTACCATTGGCTTGCTCGGCTAAAAAGGCCATAGGATTGCACTCGTATAACAAGCGTAATTTTCCGTGAGGCGCTTTAGAACTGGTAGGATAAATATAAATACCGCCTTTTATCATATTACGATGAAAATCAGATACCAAAGACCCAATATAACGGGCTTTGTAGGGGCGGTCTTCTGTTTCTTCTTGACAAAATTTTAAATAGTCTTTAACACCTTGTGGAAAATGTTGGTAATACCCTTCGTTTATAGAGTAAATAGCGCCATTTGTTGGATATTGCATATTGGGGTGCGATAAATAAAACACGCCAATGGCAGGATTTAAAGTAAAGCCGTTAACACCATTTCCTGTCGTGTAAACCAACATGGTAGAAGTGCCGTAAATAACATAACCAGCGGCTACTTGCTGCGTGCCAGGTTGTAAAAAATCTTCTATTTCAACAGGCGTGCCAATAGGTGTCACACGATGGTAAATAGAAAAAATAGTCCCTACAGAAACGTTTACGTCAATATTTGAGGAACCGTCAAGCGGATCCATCAGTAAAACATATTTATTATCGTGCGATTTGTTGCGACCTTCAATCCTTACAAAATCATCTTCTTCTTCACTGGCAATACCACAAACAATCTCACGATTTATAATGGTTTGCATAAAGACTTCATTGGCGT
>CAZGZH010000378.1:0-2256 GCA_964529645.1 uncultured Flavobacteriaceae bacterium | reverse complement strand
GAAATATGCAAATTCCAGTAATTGTTTACGGTTTGGTCATTACCAGTTTTGGCGCCTTGAGTTTTGCAAACTACCAACAGCACAAATCTAAAGCAGCCTTGATATTGTTAATGGGCGCCTTGGTTTTTATAAGTTCAGATGCTATGTTGGCATTAAATAAGTTTTATATCTCTAATGAATATTTAAACCTTATGGTTATGCTTAGCTATATTGTAGCGCAATACCTTATTTTTAGAGCGATGGTTTTTAAAGGAAAAGGGGAGTAGTTTTTTGGCTTAGGCTTATTACTTTTATGCTTTGTTGTACACGCCTATAAATTTAATTAATGTTATTTTTGATAAACAAATGTTTAATACAATTTAAAGTTTATTGGTAACGAATACGTGAAATCATCGTATTCACCATCTCTTTTTCCTGGCTTCCATTTTTTTAATAGTTTCACAACTCTTATAGCTTCTTTTTCAAATTCTTTATTTGATGCCCTTGTCATTATGTTAGCGATTGTACCATTTTTTTTAACGGTAAATTTTACGTATACCTTACCATTAATTGGATTTTTTTTTAATTTGTCTGGATACCTTAGGTTTTTCTTTATAGTCTTAAGTAAAGCTTTAATACCACCTTTATATTCTGGCAATACCTCATAGTCATAATGTTTTGTTTCAATTCCATTTTCGGTATAACATTTTCCATAAACAAATTTATTATTCTTAAAAAAATCACTTCTTCTTACTTTGCCATTTTTATAAAAAGTAATCAATGATCCATTCAACTTATTCATTTTATATGTTTTAATTGATTTTATATTCCCATTGTTATTATATGTTTTTAGCTTTCCATTTTTTTGCCATTTTTCTATTGGTTTTTTGTCTCTATATAAATTTGCAATTTCAGCTTCATAAACCAATTGGCCATTCATTTTATATTTTTTCTTAAATCCTTTTAGGTTTTTAGAGTCTTTAAAAATGTATATAACGTAAAAATCAGCAGCGAGACTATCTACTTTTTTAAGTTCGTTATTAAAGAATACTTTAGTATTTTTTTCCTGTGAATGGACTATATTAAAAAAGCAAAAGGCTAATAAAGAGAAAATAAACTTATTCATTTTTCAGTTATTTTTGACGTTAATTATGTTGTATAATGGTTAATATAGATTGGTTTTAATCAGCTATATCATCCAACAACCTGCTCCATAAACTTTGGGATAGGTAAAGCGAAGCTAGTTATTTATTAATACAAAAGCATTAAAACAGCAAAGCATTTATAAGAAGTGTAAATATCAATGTTTAATTTCACCACACTTTAGCTGTTACAACATCTGCTTTAAGTGTTGTTATAGGTACTTTTTTTACTGTTTTTTGCGTTTTTGCTGTACAACTACATCCTCTTCTAATTATAGCACAAGATGTCAATATCAGTAAAAAAAGAGCAAGGATAATGGCTTTTTGAATTAACCTTTTCATATAAATTAATTTTACAATTTTATACTTTTTAATTGAGCGACACGGCTTCTTCTGTATTGAGAATTTTAGTAGGAGCCTTTTTAACTGTTTTTTCTATATGTGCCAGTCCGCAACTTTGTTTTGTTGGAAAACAAGAGGTCATAAACAAACCGATACTTAAAATTAGGACAATTTTTTTTAAGGGCTTTTTCATTGGTAGTTAGATTGGTTTTTCAAAGATAAGAAAATAGATTAAAGTATCAAGCCTGGTATTAAATACAAAGATATTAAATCACAAATTCTAAAAAGGCAATATAAAATTAAGTCACCCTGATAGAAGTATAAGGGCTTAACCATTAACCACTTAGTCTGTAAGTTTATCTAAAACGTATTTAATCATTTTCTCAACAGCGCTGTGGTAGTCATTGCTAAAAGTACCATTGGCACGGTTGGCAATAATGCAATTCATAGAGCAAGCATTGTGACCTAATAATTTTGACAAGCCATAAATAGCCGAAGTTTCCATCTCTAAATTAGTCACTTTTATACCGTTAAAGTTAAAATTATCAATCTTATGATTTAGTTCTGGATCTTGAATAGCCAAACGCAATACGCGTCCTTGAGGGCCATAAAAGCCGCCAGCTGTAGCGGTCATACCTAAGAATATTTGGTCTGAAACAAGTTTGGCTTCTAGTGCGGCACTGTTTTCTACAATATAAGGACGTGCTTTTCGTGGATGCCAATTGGTGTGTTTTATAAAAGCGTCCTCAATTTCTGGATGTAAAATAGCATCGCAATCGTAAGATAAAAGCAT
>CAZGZH010000377.1:0-2258 GCA_964529645.1 uncultured Flavobacteriaceae bacterium | reverse complement strand
CAGTTTCTGTTCCCAGAGCTGCAATACACATATCAGCTGCTACAGCAGCAGCACTACCACCAGAAGAACCACCAGGTAAATATTTAGTATTTCGTGGATTAAGAGTTGTCCCATATTGAGAAGTTTCTGTAGATGAACCGTGAGCCCAAGCATCCATGTTAGTTTTTCCGATCACAATTCCTCCAGCATTTTTGAGATTTTTGCTAACAGTAGACTCAAATGTTGGGATAAAATTATCAAGAACTGTTGATGAGGCTGTAGTACGCAAATTTTTTGTGCAGTAATTATCTTTTATGGCAATTGGAACTCCCATCAAAGGGGTGTTTTTAACTTCTTTAGCTTTCTTAAGAGCATCATCATCAAGAGTTAAGTAAATATTTAATTTTTTATTTTCTTTATCAATATTTTCTTTAATATCAGCATAAAGATCGTCAAGACTAAGTTGATTATTTTTTAATTTGGTTAGTGTTTGTTTTAGGGTTAACTTATTATTTTTCATCTATGATTCTAGGTACAATAAAATATCCATCATGAGTTTTTTTAGCATTTTTTAAGGCTTCTGCTTGAGAAAACATATTTTTTTCATTAATAATATCTTCTCGTAATATATTTTCAAAGCCAGTTACTTGGTTAGTTGGCTCGATACCAGTCACATCCACTGATTGTAATTCTGAGATAACATTTAATGTTTCTTCAAAATCATTTCGCAAGTTTTTTCCTTCTGTTTCTGTAATAGGAATAGCAGCTAGATTTGCAATATGTTTAATTTGTTGTATTGTGATTTTATTTTTCATTTATCTTTAGTTATTGTACTCAAATATTTTAATTTGGCGATACTAATCCTGCCACTTGTTTTAATGCCTTTAATCTTTCCTCCATTGGTGGATGAGTTGCGAACATAGATGTAAATAGGCCCTGTTTTAAGTTTTTTAAAGGATTGCTAATATAAAGATGAGCTGTTGCTTTATTAGCTACTTCCAGAGGCTCTTTATCAGTCGAAATTTTTTCTAATGCTTTAATTAATCCTTGAGGATTTTTGGTTAAGCCAACTGCCGAAGCATCTGCTAAAAATTCTCTTTTCCTAGAAATTGCTAATTGAATTAATTTTGCAATTAATGGTGAAAGGACAGCCAAAGCTATTCCGACAACAAAAATAATTATTTGAAGTTGTCCAGAATTTTCATTACTTTTTCTTTTCCCTCTAAAAGTTATCCTTAACATCCAGTCTGATAACAAGGCAATAAAACCAACTAAAATTGTAACAATAGACATTAATCTTATGTCATAGTTAATAACATGAGAAAGTTCGTGAGCAATTACACCTTCTAATTCTTCTCTATTCAATCTATTAAGAAGCCCGGTGGTGACACAAATAACAGCATGTTCTGGGTCTCTTCCGGTGGCAAAAGCATTCATTGCAGAATCATTGATGACATATAGTTTTGGCTTTGACATTCTTTGTGAAAGAGCCAGATTTTCTGCTATTGTATAGAAATCAAAATATTTTTCTCTGTTTGCTTCATGAGCATTGGATATTCCAAGAATAATTTTATCCGAGTACCAATATGAAGCAAAAGACATTATTCCAGAAAAAATTAATGCGATACCAACAATATCTAGACCATAGCCTAAGCCATAGGCCATTAAATATGCAGCGGAAATTATGAAAGTAATAAAAAAGAATATAACTAAAAAAGATTTTCTTTTATTACTTTCTATCAGTTGATAGTGTGTCATTTTAGTTTATCTAGAGATCAATTTTAACATCTTTCATTTCTTCTTGGCTGACTTCAACATGACTGCCAGTCATAGCGATAGCTAATCCTTTTTCTTCTTTAAAACCAAAAAGGTTAGCAATTATAGAAGATGGGAAGATAACAAGCTTTTCATTGTATGATTGTGAAAGATCTATAACAGAGCGTCTTGAATACATGAGTTTATCAGCGGTATCGGTTAATTCGTTCATGAGTTTAGTTACTGCCTCATTACTTTTTAATTCTGGATTATCTTCAATTGCAATAGAAATTTGTGGTACCAAAGATTGAACACTTTGAATTGCTTTTTCTATATCAGCAACATTACCAGAATCTTGAGCAGTTGCAATTCTTTTTCTTGCATCTGTAAGCATCTTAAATATTGTTGTTTCCTGTTTCATCATGCCTTTTACGGATGCTTGAAGGTTGGGAATTAAAGAAGCTTGGCGTTTTAGTTGATTACCAATTTCCTGAATACTTGCTTTAATTTGAGTTTTTAATCTT
>CAZGZH010000376.1:0-2261 GCA_964529645.1 uncultured Flavobacteriaceae bacterium | reverse complement strand
CTAAAAATATTACTTCCAATTATTTATTTTTGAATTTTAAAAATACATATTTTTTTAACTCTTATGCTAAATAATTTCAACCATTTTTTCAAAATCATTGATAATTATCATAATTATTATATAACAATAAACTTACATTTGTCAAATTTTAATTTTTAAAAATTTACTTTATGAAAATAGGCGTTTTAAAAGAAAGTATAAAAAGTGATAAAAGGGTTGCTATGAATCCTACAATTGCTAAACTTCTTATAAACAAAGGCTTTGAAATTTTAATGGAGCAAGATGCTGGAGAAGCATCAAGTTTTAAAAATTCTGACTATACAGAGGCTGGCGCAAGCGTGGTTAAACGGGCAGAATTATTTAAAAATGCTGATATTATCATTAAAATTAATCCTTTTGAAAAAGAAGATATCAAATTATTTAAAAGTGGACAGACTGTCATCAGTCAATTGTTTCACAAATCAAGTCCAGAATTAATTGCAGAGATTGCTAAAACGGGTGTTTCAGCCTTTTCTATGGATGCTATTCCTAGGATTTCTCGCGCCCAAGATATGGACGTTTTGAGTTCGCAAAGTAACTTATCTGGTTACAAAGCTGTAATTGTTGGGGCAAATGAAATGACTAAAGTTTTCCCATTAATGATGACGGCCGCTGGAACTGTAACACCTTCAAGAGTACTAATTTATGGTGTTGGCGTGGCAGGTTTACAGGCCATTGCAACAGCCAAACGCTTAGGTGCTATTGTTGAAGCTACAGATATTAGAACAGAAACAAAAGAACAAACAGAGTCTTTAGGTGCAAAATTTATTTCGGTTGATAATGCTGGCGAAGAATCTGAAGGTGGTTACGCCAAAGAAGCTTCAGAAGACTATAAAAGACGTCAAAAAGAAGCCGTTGATAAATCGCTTTTTAAAGCCGATTTAGTGATTACTACAGCTTTAATTCCCGGAAGACCTTCTCCTGTTTTAATTACAAAAGAACAAGTTGACCACATGAAAAATGGCGCTGTGATTATAGATTTAGCTGCTGCAAATGGCGGTAACTGCGAATTGAGTAAAATGAATGAAACTGTTTTATACAACGGGGTGAAAATTATTGGGGCTTCTATGGCGCCTGAAAGTGTTTCTACAAATGCCAGCGATTTGTACGCTAAAAACATGTTTAACTTTTTAAATCTCTTAATTGAAGACAATAAATTTAAATGGGATTTAGAAGATCAAATTACCGAAGAAACACTCATTGTCAAAGACGGAGAAATTAGAAAATCTTAAAATTATATAAAATGAATATATTAGAAACGATTAAAGAAAATCTCGACTTAATTTATATCCTTATTTTATCGATATTTATTGGTGTTGAGGTTATAAAAAATATTCCAGCGGTGTTACATACACCCTTAATGTCTGGTGCAAACGCTTTGAGTGGTGTTGTAATTATGGGCGCCATTTTAGTTATGCTAGAGGCAGATCCAACCAATTATGTTGTATTAACTCTAGGGTTTTGTGCTGTAATTTTAGGAGTATTAAATGTTGTTGGGGGCTTTGTGGTAACCAACAGAATGTTAGAAATGTTTAAAAAGAAAAAATCATGAGTATAGTTTTAGAAATCATATATCTTATTTCAATAATCACATTTATTTTTGGTTTAAAATATTTAGGACATCCCGAAACGGCTAGAAAAGGGAATTTAATTGCTGCTGCTGGTATGGGATTAGCCATTATTGGCACTTTTATTCTACACGAACGTGTAACCAATTTTATATATATTTTAATTCTTGCAGCCATATTAATCGGCTCTATTATTGGTTGGTTAATGGCCGTAAAAGTTAAGATGACAAAAATGCCAGAACTCGTTTCGTTATTTAACGGATTTGGGGGTGCTAGTGCTTTATTAATAGGATTGATAGAGTTTAATAATCATATTGGTGACGCCACGCAAACAGCTATTACAATTTCTGCAGTAGTTATAGGGAGTATCACTTTTACTGGTAGCTTAATAGCTTGGGCAAAATTAAACGGTACTATGAAAGGCCTTATCAGATTGCCTAAATACAACCTTATAAACAACCTTGTTATTTTAGCCATTATAGCTTTTTCTGCATACGTTGTCTATACAGGTTCAGATAGCCAATTATACTTATATTCATTGTTACTTGTGTCTTTAGTTTATGGTATTTTATTTGTTATTCCAATTGGCGGTGCAGATATGCCTGTAGTAATTTCACTCCTAAACTCTTTAACGGGTATTTCTGCCGCTATTGC
>CAZGZH010000375.1:0-2262 GCA_964529645.1 uncultured Flavobacteriaceae bacterium | reverse complement strand
GATATTAAAACAACTGGGGGAATCTATAAAAGCTATCTGTTAAAAACGGCATTCTTAATGTGATATTTCCTGCAAATTCCTAAAAAAACAGTATTGATAGCCATATGAAAAACTATTAACAAAAACATAGCAATTAGAGGCACACCGAAGAATTGATAGGGCCACGTATATGTCCACACACCTAGATTAATAGTTATTATTTCGCCAATAACAGGAAAAAATAAAGATACCATAAAAAACAAAATGTATTTGTAAAATATGTTTTTCAACGCTATTATGCTTAAAATTTCTTTTTCAAAATTGTACATCAATCTAAAAGCAGAGGCCCAAGCTAAAGGTAACCAATACGGAAATGTCCTTGCTTGACTTAAATCATGATAAAACCAATAATGGTTGTGTATTCCCCATAATTCTGCAAAAGTGCCAAACAAGCCTGTAGATAGCATACCCCAAAAGAGAATTTTATCGTTATAAACTCTCTTTTTAAAATTAATTAGTATATATAGTAATAATATTAAAGCTATTGCAAAATCGTAACTGTGTAAAAAGCCAATGAATAAACCTGCTATTACTAATTTGATTATTGTTATTATAAAAATACTTTTGACAGATTTTTTAGTAAGTAAAATGCTCATTTAATATTGATTAATATTTTTCATCTCCAGGATGATATTCAGATTCTTTGTGTTTTATAACAACTGATTTATAGTAAAAAACATCTTTAAAATGACCATCGGCATAAGGTTTTGCTTGATCGTCAAAGTGTTTGTTCTTTGGATCGCCACTATTACCACCTGCCAATAAACTTTTGGCTTTTACGCTATCACCAAATTCTACAACAGCTACAAAGCTATTACCACGTGTGCCATAAATGCGTTTGGTGTCGTTACTATAACGTGCGCCAAAGGCGGCTAAAGCGCCCCATCTTCCCGAAGCCCATCCAACAGAAATACTTGGTTTAGTATCGTCAAAGGCTTGGCGGATATCGCCATTTAAGCGTTGGTAGCGATTTATATCTCCCCAAGGGGTTTTCCAAGTGCCAAAATCATTATCTAATTTTTCGACTGCTTTTGTAAACATTTCTAAACGTTCTTTCTCTGGAGATTTACTGCCAAAGTATTGTAACATTTGCATATAAGATAAGCCTTCTGGCCTTTTAGCTTGCTGACTGTAAGTCATAGCGTAATAATGAGCCAATGACATTGCCACAGAATTTTTTGATGTTCTGTAATCCCATTTTCTGAGGATATTTATAGCTTCCTTAATGTCCTTATGACCGCTTGGATTGTTGTCGTAAGCTTTGACAAGCCCCGGAATTAAATCAGCAAAAGCAGGTAAATAGCTGTCGTAAGCTAAAGCAATCATTTTATCTACAGTCATATCTTTAGCGTTTTTAAGCAGACTCATTGCATGTATTGCGCGATGATTCTGAATATCAACCGACATATATTTGGGGTAATTTTTGCGTTTGGGACTGAATTTACCAGCCGCTGAAAAAGGTGTTGAATTCGAATTTTGAATCCAGCCATTTGGTGGGTTTAAAATGTGGATGATATCATCAACATTGTGCAAACCATGCCAATCGGTCTCTGGGTTACTACCATCAAGAGGTTTTGTATAATCGTATTTTGTATTCCTTATCGGGATAAAATCACCGTGAAAATAAGCGATATTGCCTTGCGCATCGGCATAAACCGTATTGTTTGACGAGTTGGTACGCATGTCCATCATTTTTCTAAAGCCTTTATAAGCATCTTGCTTTGTTCTTACAAACGATTGCTCGAGTGCCTTTACAGGTTTCCACATTAAAGATATGGCTGTCCATTGCCCGTCAATTATTTCAGTAATGGGTCCATGATGTGTGTGGTACATCGTAAAAGTTTTTTCTTTCAATCCTTCACCATCTTTATATTTTAAAGTGACGTGACTGCTTTTTACAGGACGCCATGCATTGCCATATTTATACATTTTTTTACCCGCTATTTTTTTGATGGTTTCTTTGTACTCGTCTATTACGTCTGTATAAGTTGATGTATGCATCCAACCCGTTTTTTCGTTGAAACCCTGATAGATAAAAAATTGTCCCCACGTTACAGCACCGTAAGCATTGAGACCTTCTTCGCTCACCATATGGACTTCGGGTCTAAAATAAAAAGAGGTATGCGGATTTATCAATAACATAGCTTTACCCGATTTGGTTAGTTTGCCCGATAAAGCAATCCCGTTAGAACCACGCGGCTCTTCAAAGCGATTAAGCAGTTT
>CAZGZH010000374.1:0-2291 GCA_964529645.1 uncultured Flavobacteriaceae bacterium | reverse complement strand
AAAGCCGCTTTAAAAAAATCAAAATTACGCCGACGTAAACTGACATATTCCTCAAGTTTTTCTAATTGCGCTAAACCCATCGCGGCGTTTAAAGTTGTCATTTGATAATTAAACCCAAGAGAACTGTGCTCATAAAAATGTGTATCATTTTTGGCTTGCGATGCTAAAAAAGTCGCTTTTTCAATCAACGACATATCTTTAGACACCATAGCGCCACCCGACCCTGTTGTTATAATTTTGTTACCGTTAAAAGAATAAATCCCAATTGTGCCAAATGTACCCAACTGTTGGTTTTTATAACGACTTCCTAAAGACTCTGCAGCATCTTCAATTAAAGGAATGTCATACTTATAAGCCATCTCTAAAATTTCGTCTAATTTGGCTGGCATTCCGTAAAGGTGTACTAATAAAATAGCTTTTGGTTTGCGTCCTTTTGCTAAACAATCTTTAATAGCTTTTTCTAAAAACTGTGGGCTCATATTCCAAGTCTCTGACTCAGATTCAATCAAAACAGGGGTTGCCCCAACGTATTTTATCGGATTAACAGAAGCCACAAATGTAAAAGTAGACGTCAATACAATATCGTTTTTTTCAACACCTATAACACTTAATGCTAAATGAATAGCAGAGGTACCGCTATTACACAGCATGATATTTGGCACTTTGATATAATCGCTTAAAGCGGATGAAAAATCATCAATTTGCTTACCTACAACAGACGGCCAATTAGAATTTAAAGTCTCATTTACAAATTGAGATTCTTTTCCCGTCAAATGAGGAGGCGATAAATAAATACGGTTTTTCATTGAAAATACTTGATAATGCTAAGATATATTAAATGACGCTATCTTCAAATAAAATGATGTTAGTTTAATTTAAAGGAATACCAACATTAAACATTAAAGGGGCATCTATACCCGCATTATTAGGAAAGAAATTGCCATTTGAGTAATGCATTATTTTGAATTCTAAATTCAGTTTTCTATTTTTCCCTATAAACATTCCCCATCCCATAAAATCTTGATAAGTTAAACTTGGGCCCGTTTCTAAGCTATCGAAATTAGCTTTAGATAAAATAGTGGGCCCTATAACAGAATAGTTTAAATACATATCAAAATCTTTTTGACGTAACACATAAAACCTTAAAACAGGAAAAATAGATATTGCAAAAGCTTTAGTGTCGGTTTTAATTGTTTTAAAGGCAGTCAAGCTGACACCCCAGTCTAGTGAAAAATATTTTTCGGTTCTAAAAGCTGTTTTTTGGTAAGAAAACGAAAAAGCATCTGATATTTTTGAATCGCCATGCCAAAAAATAGGTAAACCCAGTTTACTATCTTTAACTTTGATATTTCCAGAGAAAAAATTATTAAGAAAAAAACCCGCATTACTAGAGGCGTATCCAAATTGTATGAAGCATTTTGGGAAAAAATATTTTTTCTTTTTAATAAATATTTCTGCTTTTTTGAGAGGTATTTGTTTTAAATTATACTGCATTCCAATTGATGTCTGAAAAACATAAGGTTGGTTTTGCTTATTATTCTTAGGGATATAAGTAGCATTTAATAACAAATCCCATTTATCATTTAAAGGATGTCTTAATCCACCTCCTAGTACAATAGTAGCATAATGCGCATCTCTATAAACTACATCATTAGCTACATCAAAACCTTTTCTAGAAAAATTACCGACACCTAATTCACCATAAATTGACGTATTTCTAAACAATTTAAAATCCTTCTTAAAAGATAAAGACCATATATTAATCCACACGCTTCTATCAATTTGTTGACCGTTTATATCTGCATATTTAACCCAACTAGCAGGACGCATAACGCCAAACTGTACAGCAAAATCTTCTCTAAATTTATAGCCCAATAAAATACGTGCTGAAAATTTACTTTTTTTTATATTATTAGAAGTATATCCATTCAGTAAATTATCATTCGAAAATGGGTAATTTATAAGGCCAAAGTTTACATTAAAATAAGTGTTGGCTAAAAATGGTGATAGCTGACTATTTATCTTATGATTATTCTCTTGAGCTTGAATAAATATTATACAAAAAAATAAAAAGTATATCTTTAAAAATTTAGATAATAATTTAATCATCAGTTAATTATATATAATATTTTAATCTAAAACAGGGTAGCAATATACAATATTTAGAAATAGATTTATTTTAGATCTTAAAAATGTATTTAAAATAAAAAAGCACCTATCAATAAAGATAAGTGCTTTTTAAAAGAAAGGCGATGACATACTCTCCCACCTGGAATGGCAGTACCATCTGC
>CAZGZH010000373.1:0-2293 GCA_964529645.1 uncultured Flavobacteriaceae bacterium | reverse complement strand
AAATTATTAAAACCGAGCTGAGTAAAATCCAAATGAGTTGTTTGCCGTACTTTACGTTTAAATCGAATAATTGATAATGCGTGTCGCTCATAGAGGCCGAGTAAATACTCAACCATCCTAAAATTACCAAAGTAAAGTACAGCAATACTAGTGGCCAATCTAGTCCTTTAAATATGTTATCATTTCTTCTGCGCAAGTTGTTGTTCTATTTCTAATTGATGTTTGTATAGTGGTTGTAAATCTCTTTTCATTAAAACGTCTTCTAATATGGGTCTTTCTACTTTGCCTTTTAAATATTTTTCTACTATTAAACTGGCCATTGGGGCGGCTATTGTCGACCCGAAACCGCCATTTTCTACAAAAACAGCTATGGCTATTCTTGGATTGTCTTTAGGGGCAAAAGCCACAAAAATTGAATGGTCTTCAAATTGAATTTTTTTACCATTTACACGTTTAAAATTTTCGGCAGTACCTGTTTTGCCACAAATTGAAATATTTTTTATTTTGTAAAAACGCGCCGTTCCTTGTTTTTCGAAAACGTCGTACATACCTTGGATAACAGGTTCGAAATTAGCTTTGTCAATATCAGAATAATGGGGCGTTGTAAATTTAGGATCTAAAACAGAATCTTTAATACTTTTAACAATATGAGGCGTGTAATAAAAACCTCTGTTAGCAATTAGTGCTATGAAGTTGGCTAATTGAATGGGTGTTGATAATATTTCGCCTTGACCAATAGCATTAGAAATTGTTGTTACGGCACGCCAATTTCTTAAAGGATAATAGTGATTGTAATAACTAGAACTGGGAATTAATCCTTTGGCGCCTGCTGGTAAATCGTATCCTAAATAATTACCAAAACCTAGACTTTCTAAATGCGCTTTCCAAGCATCCATACCCTGACTTGGTGTTGGGTATTTTTCAATTATCCTTCTGTAAACATTAGAAAAATAACTATTACAAGAACGGTAAATACCCAAATCTAAATTTATAGGACTGTTAAAAATACCACAATGGCATTTCATAAACTCTTTTTCGCGTTTTCCATATCTGTAGCCATGAAAACACTTAAATGTGGTATTTGGTGTGATAATTTTTTCTTGTAAGCCAATAAGAGCATTGGCTAATTTAAAGGGCGATCCAGGAGGATATTGGGCTAAAAGACCTCTGTCGTACAAAGGCTTGTTTATAGAATCGTAATACAGTTTTGTAAAATTTTTTGACCGCTCTCTGCCTACCAATAGATTGGGGTTATAACTAGGCGATGTAACCAAAGCTAATATCTCGCCTGTACTAGGTTCAATGGCTACAATACCACCGCGTTTGTTTTTCATCAAGGCTTCGCCGTATCGTTGTAATTTAGAATCTAAAGTTAAAGTGATGTCTTGACCCGCTTTAGCTTTTGTGTCTAGTAAGCCATTTTTATACGGCCCGATATCTTTATTAAACCTGTTGCGCTGAATGTGTTTTATACCTTTTGTGCCTCTTAAAATAGGCTCGTAAATTTTCTCTACACCACTAGCCCCAATTAATTCGCCTTGCTGATAATAATCTTGTTTCTGGAGTTGTGCTTCGTTAATTTCGCTGATATAGCCTAAAACATTGGCCGCACTATTTATAGGATAATTTCTCAAAATACGTTTTTGCATATAAAACCCCTGATACTTGTACATAACTTCTTGAAGGGCGCCAAAATCTTCTTTTGAGAGTTGTTTTAAAAAAACAGAGGGAATACGCCTAGAATAATGAATAGCTTTATTCATGCGTTTGTTAAAACTCTCTTTAGTGATATTTAATATTTTACAAAAAGCCAAAGTATCTAGTTTTTTAACCTCGTTTGGTATTACCATTATGTCGTATGACGATTGGTTGGCAACTAACAAAATATTATTTCTATCGAAAATATAACCGCGTTCGGGATAGTCGTACTTTATTTTTATAGCATTGTTGTTTGAGAGCTTTTCATAAGAATCGTCTAGAATTTGAAGATAAAACAAGCGCCCAATAAATATTAAACCAACGAGGATGGTTAAATTTCGCAATAGAAATCGGTTATTTTTCATCGTATTTTTTTTAGAAATAACTGACTGTAAAACACAAGAAGAATAAGTGTAAAAATACTTGAAGCCAAAGTGTCTATTGTTATCAACTTTAAGGCACTTAATTTAAAATACGAGAGCGAAAAAACTATAAAATGATGGATGATAGTCAAACTTAGTAAATAACTTATTTGTTGTCCAAAAGGCAAACTATTGTATCGAAATAAAACAGAATCAAAGTCAGATTTATTAGA
>CAZGZH010000372.1:0-2298 GCA_964529645.1 uncultured Flavobacteriaceae bacterium | reverse complement strand
GTATTCAAAGGCTCATTATAGAGAGAATCATCAACAAAATCATCTAGATTTTCATCGGACACAAATAAGGACCCCAATAAAACATTGTCATCATACTGGGTGTTTTTATCGGCAAGTTGTGGCTGATTAAATTGCTCTAATGTATCTGTAACAGCAGATTGGAACTGATTTAAGCCTTTAAATATATTTGGTTTATAAATAGTTAAAGTAATTATTAAAGCAATTGACGCCGCTAATGTCCAAATAACCCGATTTTTATACAAGGGCAGAACTTTTACATTTTCATCTTTAACAATTTTGTCAAAAATAGTTTGCTTAGATTTTTCGAAATAATCTTTAGGTAATTTATAACCCAATTCTGATTTGTGTAATTTGCCCAATTTAGAATCAAACAAATTGTTGTCGTTCGTTTTCATGTTATATATTTTTAGGTTATTTATCATGAGGCTTCACTTTTAAGGTGGTTATCAACCGTAGTCAATTCAGATTCAACTACTTTAACCGCACCGTAATACAGGGTTTTTAAAGTGCCTTCTTTTATATTTAAAATTGCAGATATTTCTCTAAATTTTAAATCATCGTAATATTTCATCTGAAAAATTTGTTTTTGTCTTTCAGGAAGCGTTGCTAGAATTTTATGCAATTTTAATTGGAGATACTCCCCATCAAAATATGTATCTGCTTCTAAATTGTCTAAATACTTGGTATTTACTTCGTCTATAGATAAATAATATTTCTTTTTATTTTGCTCTATAAAGCGGAGCGATTCATTGTATGCTATTTTATACATCCAAGTATGTAAAGAACTATTTTGCTTAAATTTTGGAAGACTTTTATAAATACGTAAAAAGGTATTTTGAAGAACGTCATTGGCATCGTCATGAGTGCTCACCATTTTTCTGATATGCCAATACAAGCGTTCTTGATATAAGTCTAGCAATTGTTTAAACGCCAAATCTCTGTGCTTACTGTTTAACAGTTTGCTTATGAATTCTGACTCGTTTGCTAATGATTTATTCATCAAAACCGATTTAAATCAATTAATATATATTGTTAGAATCCTTAGACCCCAATACATTAAAATAGTTTTCAAATTTATACATTAATTTATTATTTAACGTCTATTAAATGAATTTTAAGAGTTTAACGTTTTGTATATGTGAATTTTATAAAGTAATTTGCTTTAAAAGTATTTTTAATATATAGATAAACACATTAAGTTTATTAACTTTTAATTGACAGTAAATGTCCAAACCTGACCAACAGTTTGTACCCCATTATTGTCTTTAACAATTACTTTCCAATAATATTTCTGAGAGCTATAGTCGGTTAGATTAAAATACGTATTTATTTGATTTTCAGAAACTATATTTGTTGGAGGATTTTTTGAATCTAAGTATACGTCAAAAGTTAGTGCGTCATTATCTATATCACTAGCTGTCCACTCAAGTTTTACAGCAGCACCATTTTGCTGTAACACCGAATTCATAAGAGGGCTTACAAGGGCAGGTAAAAAAGGAGCGTAATTACTAACGCCATCACCCTCTGTATATAAACTAAATACATCCGAAAAATTACTAGATAAATTTTTACTATCAATAGCTTTAACACGCCAATAGTATGCAAATCCTTTTTCTAAAACAAAAGTATGTGATGTTGAAGATAGCGTTACAGCTTGCTCTAAATTGCTAAACTGATTATCTTTTGATATTTCAACTTTATAGGTTAAAGCATCTCCGTTGGAATCTGTAGAAGGATTCCATTGAAAATCTAAGGTATTATTAATACATAATAAATTATTGGTTGGGTATATTAATGTTGGTACAGTTGGCGGTTTATTGGTTTCTATAGGGGTTATAATATTATCTTTCCCTCCTGAACTACTACAAGAAACGGCTATGAAATACAAAATAACTAGGTATAAAATATTTTTCATTATTATTTCTTTATTACCTTAATGATTATTGGCTCGTTTGCCATAACTTTTAGAATATAAATACCTGATGACATCCCTTTTAAACTGAAAGATACTCTACCATTTTGAACATTATAGTTAGATTTTGATATTAATTGTAACTGCGCATTGTATAATTCTATAGGCACTTCTTTAAGTTTTCTTGATAGAACAATATTAAAAGTACCATAAGTTGGATTTGGATAAACAACAACCTTATTTATATCTCCAATCAATTTTGTAAATACGCCCTCGCACGTTTTATTTGTTTTAACTTCAATCAAATCTCCAATTTTAACATTGAAGTGAAATGAATCTGAGTAAGTATGCAAAATTTGTCTACC
>CAZGZH010000371.1:0-2302 GCA_964529645.1 uncultured Flavobacteriaceae bacterium | reverse complement strand
AGTAACAACCAAGTAGGAAAAAAAGGAAACTACAATGTCTAGTAGATTTTCTTTTAAGACGTGGTATTTAGACAGTCTGATAATTGATTCAATTTTTTTCATGATATTTTTGATTTTAAAGTGAGAATCCGAATGTTATAAAAATATTTCCTTGATCGGGGTTAAAAATAAGTGCTGCATTTATGGGTAAATTATAAGTGCTACTCAGTTTGATTTCTTTAGAAACACTTAAGCCTAAATTAATTAATCCCAATCCGTTTGTTAAATAATAGCCGCCCTTATCGCCTACAACACCTCCGGCAAAAAGACTGTAATCTACCTCATCTACAGTTTTAGAATAGTTTAATTCTAGATAAGTAGAGTAGGATTGTTTTGTGCCATTTTTATCGGCTCCAGCAAAATTGGTAGCTAAGGTAAAGCCGATAGGCGAATCATCGCTTGCGTAAGCTAAAGTAAGTTCATAAACATGTCCAGTACCATTTTTAAACGTAAAATAATTATTTTGTACGCCTTCTTCTGGAAAGAAATAGTCTGTTAAGGTAAATGACACATTATCTGACGCCTCGTAAGTTATGTACAAATCGGTTTCTTGAAATGTGTTAATACCACCTAAAGAATAGGCTGCCCATGCAGCAAATGTAAATTTACCAGCGTTTAATTCTAAATAGGGTTGTGCACTAGTGCTGTTGCCACCAAACTGAATACCACGCCAGACGTAGCGCGATTGAAAATCGGCACCAAAATCGAGATTGGTTTTAGAAGTTTTGTTTTCTTGAGAAAATCCAGTTAGGCTACTCAGTAATATAAGTGTGAAAATAATTTTTTTCATAGTCATTGCTTTTAGTTAATAATGGGTTTGAACTTAAAGCGGACAAATGTATTTATAAAAATTGAAAAAACAAGGGGGTGTTATCTAAAAACACATTAAAATAAAATTATAGTATCAATATAATAGGGGTAAAAATTAAAAAAGAATAAAATTCAATAGAATATAATTAAAAAATAGGGGGTATATGTAAAAAATATACATTTATTTAAGATTCTTATAAATATGCATTTTTTTAAAAAAATTAATATTTTTTTTATCGCAGTTAAATTATTTAGAAAAAGGATTATTTTGTAAACTGCTCTTACAATAGATATTTTTGCAAAAAGTAAATATCTATTCTGCTAAAAATGAAGTATTTGTGATTGCTTTGGAAAAATAAGATTTAGTTTTAAAGCATTGTTTTTGAGAAGTTCTTCTTTAATTGTCATTTCATTATTAGCATGGGGTTTACGGTGTGTGATGACAATTTTAAAATTATCTAAGGCAGATTTTCCTGTGTAATGACTCAAATTTTCCATTTCTGTAAAAAACCATTTTGGTGTTAGATGGCCGAATAACTTGTTGTCGGGTTGTTTGTTAGGAAAGGAAACCTCAACAAAAATAGCTTTGAGCAATTTGATTTTAATAAAAGGGGCAATTGCCATCCATAACTGGTTTAATTTATCAGATTTTTCAATGTTATCTGCACCTGTATCGCCTAAATATAAAATGTAGTTTTGCTTATACCTCACTAAAAAAGCCAAACTTTTATAGGGATTAGAATGGCTTAAAGTAAAAGGTGTTACAAAGAGTTCTGTATTCTCAATTTTAATTTCTTTTAAAGGCTCTAGTTTGTGATAGCTATAAGTCCCCAATTGTGGTTTTTCGCCTTCATCAGCAAAATTAGCCCAGTTTACCCAAGAGAAATATTTATTTTTAAAAGCGTCAATGACAAAAGGCGAGCTGTAAATGATTTTTTTACTATCGATGGGGGCGTTCATTAAAAGCCCGGCTACATGGTCTAAATGCGCATGTGAAATCAGGTAGGCTTTTATATTTTGTTTTAACACCTCTTCTGCAGATTTAGAGAATAGGCCGTTTTTAACAGCTTTGGTCAATCCGTAATAAACCGTTCCAGCATCTAAACAAATATAATTTTCTGAATTTATTGGCGCTAACATATAAGAAGATAAATTACTCTCGTCAAGCCCACCTTTGACGCCTAGTGGAATGACTTTAAAGCTTTGTGCTGATAAGTTTAGTGTTATGAAAATAAATAAATATAAGGTGTAAATACGTTTCATATGAGTTGTTTAAATCTTGTGATTTCAAAGCTAATCATTTAAAATAAAAAAGCCCAACTTTTTGGGTTGGGCTTTTTTATTTTATTAATCTCTCAAAATACTTCTCGAGATTACAATTTTCTGAATTTCACTAGTGCCTTCATAAATTTGTGTGATTTTAGCATCACGCATCAAACGTTCTACATGGTAT
>CAZGZH010000370.1:0-2308 GCA_964529645.1 uncultured Flavobacteriaceae bacterium | reverse complement strand
GGGGGCTCAAAAAGACCCCTACTTTCAGATCTACGTGAGTCGGGTGCTATTGAGCAGGATGCCGATATTGTATCGTTTATTTACCGCCCAGAATATTACAAGCAAACGGAGTGGGATGATGAAGCGCGTTCTAATTGTGAAGGTCAAGCCGAATTTATTATAGCCAAGCATCGTAATGGCGGCTTAGATAATATTCGCTTAAAATTTATTGGGCATTTGGCACAATTTGCTGATTTAGAAGAGGAGTTTGCTACAGAATTCCAATCTAAAATGAATGACATCACAACATCACAACACAGTGCTTCGCCAGAAGAAGCCTTTGGAGATGAAGATTTTGATAATAATGACACACCATTTTAATTTAAAAAATAAAGGCCTCTATGCCTAGAATACGCTTTACTATAATTCTTATTTTTTTTTTAGCCTTTAAAAGTGCACTGGCCTCATTTATTTTAATTCCCATGGATGATGTGGCGCAAAAAAACCATCTTAAAGCCTATGGCATAACTTTCTTATCTTTAAAAAAAGGGCATAAAGTACAATGGTTACTCAACTACAGAGGTGGTTCGTTTTTGCTAGAAGACGTCAAAGAATTTAGAGATGCCTGTACCATTAGAGGGGTGTCTTACGAAGTAATTAGCAATCAAAAAGCAACAGCAATTTTACAAGCCATTAAAAGTCCTTCTCAAAACATGGATGCTGTTTTATTAGAAAAAGCCCCAAAAATCGCCGTGTATTCTCCTAAAGAAAAAAAGCCTTGGGATGATGCCGTGACTATGGTTTTAACGTATGCAGAGATTCCGTATGACATAATTTACGATGAAGACATTTTAAATGACGCTTTGGTAAAATACGAGTGGTTACACCTGCATCACGAAGATTTTACAGGACAATTTGGTAAATTTTATGGCCGTTACAGAACAGCGCCTTGGTATATAAAAGAAAAATTATCATCTGAAGCCTTGGCCAAAAAATTGGGATTTAGTAAAGTATCTCAAGAAAAATTAGCCGTTGTAAAACGTATACGCGACTTTGTTTTAGGTGGTGGTTTTATGTTTGCTATGTGTTCTGCTGCCGATAGTTTTGATATTGCGCTATCTGCCGAAGGGGTTGATATTTGTGAGCCGATGTTTGACGGCGATCCAAGCGACAGAAATTATCAGCAAAAAATAGATTTTACAAAAACCTTTGCTTTTACAAATTACGTATTAGAACGCAACCCGTTGGTGTACGAATATTCCAGCATTGATATGACGTCTAAAAGACACGTACTGCCTACAGAAGATTATTTTACACTTAAAGATTTTTCAGCCAAGTGGGATCCTGTGCCCACTATGCTCTGTCAAAACCACACGCAGTTGGTTAAAGGTTTTTATGGCCAAACAACCTCTTTTGATAGCAAGACTATTAAGGCAAATGTGTTGGTTATGGGTGAAAACAAAATAAATAGCGAAGCCAAATACATTCACGGTGTAGTAGGAAAGGGAATGTTTACTTTTTATGGAGGACACGATCCAGAAGATTTCCGTCATTTGGTAGGCGATCCTAAAACAGAATTATCACTGCACCCCAACTCACCAGGTTACCGCCTTATTTTAAACAATGTTTTGTTTCCAGCTGCTAAAAAGAAAAAACAGAAGACTTAATTTTAGTAACGCTCCAAGGGTTTCAAACCCTTGGAGCGTTGCAGGAACAGACGCTATTCTCGATTTGGGTTTATCGTAATTTGAACACTGAGAAAAATTTAGAAAATTTGCAAAAATCAATAATATTGAAATAAAGCTTCACTTTTTGAATGTTTCAAAAGCAACCAGATTGAAAAGAATATTTGAACGCAATGACGAAAAAGGAGAAACTTTTGAATTTGAAGTCACGCGAGAAAATTTTGACTTTATGGAAAGTTGGTTTGAAAAACCTTCTGAAATAGAATTAAAAAATGGCGTTTTAATTAATGAGTAAAACTACGCACCACAATATGGTATAAGGTTTATGCTTAAATTAACTAATTAGGAAACAAAAAGACATAATCATGAAATACTTTGCAATTCTAATTCTCGCCCTTTCAGTCTTATCCTGCAATAATTCTGAAAAGAAAAATAACCAAACCAAATTAGAAAGTGTAGCTATTAAAAAAGCAAAATGTATTGAAAATATTTTACAAAGAGATTCTGAATTGGGTGACATTAGAAATCACGCTTCAGAACAGTCGTCGTTGAGTAAAACTATTGACGATTACGCCAATAGCGTAAAATCTTTAGATTTCAAAAATTGCCCAGATAAGTTCACAATTGCGTTTCACAAACATATC
>CAZGZH010000369.1:0-2319 GCA_964529645.1 uncultured Flavobacteriaceae bacterium | reverse complement strand
GACGGGCTCGTATTTAAAGGACTATTGTTATTGCTTGTGAAATTATTGGCAAAAATGTTAGTAAAATTTCTAGTACTATAAGAATAACTAGTATTAATGCTAAATCGCCAACCACTATCAGTAAAATAGTAGAGCACGGGAAATATCCCTATACTGTGATTTTTAAAGATATTTATATAACTATAAACAAAATTGTTATCCAAGACCAGATGGCGGTTTTTAAAGGCGTACTGGTTTTGTAAAGACAGTCTTATAGATTGTGGCGTAATATTGTCGTTAAGTTCTGTGTAAGTGTTAGTTGAGGTTATAAAGCCATAGTTATATTTCATATTAAAATTCCAAACTTTATAACGCAATAGGAGTGACATCTGTAAGCTGAAGAAATTTTTTGCGTTGTCATTATTTTGAGGAATACTGTAACCAGCTTTTAAATTTAATGAAGAGAAAAAGTTTTGACTAAAATCAAATTTTGAAGCTCTAAAACTAGCACCCCTTGAAATAAGTTTGTTTAGAGGATAGTTTGTGTATTCGTAATATAAGCCAGGTTGAACGTTTCCAAACCGCGTATTTGTGTTAAAAATGATACTATTAAAAAGAATTTCTTGTTTGGACAAGAGACTGTCGTCTGTTAAATTATACAAATTGACATTTTGATAAAAATTATTAAAGTTAACAGTCCATTTTTTATTTATTATATAACTACTACGGTGATTAAAATAAAGGCGTTCAAAAGACCCTAAACTAAAATTCTTATCGTTATAACGGGCATTAAAATTTAATTTTAAGTTTCTATCAAAAAAATTGGTACTATAAGTTGTTCCAAAAGACACACCATTGATAGTGCCATCGTTCAGGTCGTCTGTACGTGTCGAAATAGCGCCTAAGAAAGATATAAAGTGTTTTTCTAAAAATTTTAAGGTAGGTTCTATTGAGAAAACATTTGTATTTCTGTTTAAAAATTTGCGTTCATTTCTTGCTAAATTAGCTGTTATTTTAAAAAAGCTAAATGGCGTATAAGTATGACTAATACCAAAAGAACGATTTGTAGTTAAGCTATTTCTATTATTATTGAGATAAAATACACTTGTTTTGTGCTGGTCTAAATATTTATATGACGCCTTTACGCCATAGCCAGAACTAGACAAACCAATAATATTGCCACTTATTTGCCCTACTTCTATAGTTTTAATATCGTCGTAATAACCAATATACCATGAAGCATTTTTAAAAGGGTCATTACTAAAATACGATTTGTTATAGTTAAGTTGCGTATAATAGGCTAAACTGGCCTTATCACTAAGTTGCTTGTAACCTCTTAAGTTTAGTGTCATAACAGCGTTATTGTCCAACAAATTCTGAGCACTTAATTCTAAGGTTAGTGGGAGAGAAGGATACCCATAGGGTTGTACTTCAACAAGGTTAGGAAGTTTTACAAAATCTACTTTTATATCTTTACGAGGTGTTTCCTTAGATTTTATTTTTGTAGGACTTGTATTTATAAATAAACTGTGTTTTGTGTAATTTAAATTGGCATTTGGTAAATAATTATCTATAGAAAGTTTTTTTACATTCCGGTCTTTTTGTTCTATTTCTGAAATTAAATAATCAAATTTTTCTGTTTCATCTGCATTGAGGTTTAGTGTTAAATTTGGGTTTCTTAAAGGGTTTTTAAGTGTGTCGGCAATTTTTAAATCACCTTTAAGTGTTTTATAATTAACAAATAAATCTTGTTTAGTATTCCCAGTATTGGTTATACTATAAGACAGTTTTTTACTTTTTTCGCCATTTTTAAAGTAGAGTTTATTCTTAGATTTTAGACTTACTTTCCACGAGACTTTTTTCTTTGTTCTTAAAGTAAAATAATCATTAGCAATTTGTTGATCATCTTTATCTAATAAAAAGGCATTGATTAAAACGTCGCCGCCATTGATGTTTAATTTAAAAGGAATAAGAACTACAGGAATATAAATAGTGTCTCTAGGTGTTGCAGTATAGACTTTATCTTGATTGTCTAGAGTTGTCCAATCTTTTGGCTTTGTTACACTTAAAAGAAATTGAATGTTGCTTAAAGTGTTATTGTAAACTTTTAAAACATTTGTAATTACCTCTCCTTCTTTTAACTCAATTTCTGTTCTGGTAAATTCAGTTGAAATTTTAGAAATGGGTTGTGCTACATTTGCTTTAGCTATTGTAGGTGTTACTTGAGCTGTAATCTTATTAAATGAAAAAAAACCTAATACAATTGTTAAGAAGTGATTGGAATATTTACGGTTATGAAATGTGTGTGGATTTTGGATTGTTTTCCCCCCCCCCCCCCCC